>CANQIH010000061.1 GCA_947624035.1 uncultured Oscillospiraceae bacterium
AAGTAGGCGGTGAACATCATGACGCCGGTCACCAGCCAGGTGATGGGATAGACGTACATGAGCCGGCCGAAGGAGTCAGTGTTGGGGAACAGGACGAACACCCATATGAGCCGCAGGATGCAGGAGCCGAACACGGTGATGATGGCGGGGGTCAGGGAGTAACCCACCCCGCGCAGGGCCGCGCCCGTGACCTCATAGCTCACCGCGAGCCACGCGAATGTGGCGATGTGGGTCATGCGGATAAGGGCGTAGTCGATGACCGCGGGCTCTACGGTGAACAGCCGAATAACGGTGTTCCGCCCCAGCACGAACATGGCGCACATGGCGCCGGAGCAGAGAAAGCCCGCCGCGAGGCTCAGGCGCAGGACCTTTTTGCACCTGTCAAACTGGTGGGCGCCGTAGTTCTGGCTCACAAAGGTGACGGTGGCCTGGTTGAAAGCGTTGATCACGAAGAAGGTGAAGGACTCAAAGTTCTGGGCCGCCGCGGAGCCCGCCATGGCGTCGGAGCCGAAGGAGTTGATGGCGGACTGGATGCACACGTTGGAAAGGGAGAACACCATCCCCTGGATGCCCGCCGGAACGCCGATGCGCACCACACGGCCGAGGATGTCCCTATTCATCCGCAGCTTTTTGGGATAGAGCCGTATCTCCTCGTCCTCATGAAGCAGAAAGAAGATGACGAGCCCCGCGCTGACGCCATTCGATAGCACCGTGGCGATGGCCACGCCGTCGGCGCTTCGGTGGAACACGATCACGAACAGCAGGTTGAGGCACACGTTTATGATGCCGGCAAGCGTCAGGCAGTAGAGCGGCCGTCGGGTGTCCCCCACGCTGCGCAATATGGCGGAGCCGAAGTTGTAGACCATGATGAATGGCATGCCCAGGAAGTAGATGCGCAGGTACAGCACCGACAAGTCCAGCACATCCTCCGGCGTGCCCATGACCGTCAGGATTGGCCGGGCGGCTACCTGTCCCAGACACAGCAGAAACGCGCCGCTTATGAGCGCCAGGGTGATGACCGTGTGGACCGCGTCCTGTATCTCGTGGTCCTTCCGCTGGCCGATAAAGTTGGCGATGACCACGTTCCCGCCCACGGAGAGGCCCACAAAGAGATTGATGAGCAGGTTGATGACGGGGCTGTTCACCCCCACGGCGGCCTGGGCCTGGTACCCGGCGAAGCGGCCGGCCACGGCCACGTCCGCGGAGTTGAAAAGCTGCTGAAGGATGCTGCTGGCGGCCAGGGGCATGGCAAAGACCATGATCTTCCCCAGCAGCGGGCCGTGGAGCATATCGATCTGCCTCGTATGTTGGTGATAGAGAGGCGTTTTCTGCATGGGTCAAGGGCTCCCTTACATGGAATAAGCTGCGCCCCGCCCTGTAGGACGGAACGCCATCATACGATATCCCCGACGGCCCGAAATGTCAAGAGCCGCCGGGGATAAATTTTACGCCTCCGCCCAGGCCTTGGAGCGCTCCACGGCCCGGTGCCAGCCGTCCATGAGCATGGACGCCCGTGCCTGATCGATGGCGGGCGTGAACTGCCGGTCCGTGGCCCGCAGGGCCTGCACGTCTTCCAGGCCCGTCCATACCCCGGCGGACAGGCCCGCCAGGAACGCCGCCCCCAGGGCCGTGGTCTCCACGCTCCGCGGCCGGTCGATGGGCCGCTGCAAAACGTCCGCCTGGAACTGCATGAGGAAGTCCGACACGGACGCGCCGCCGTCCACCCGCAGCACGTCCATCTTATACCCGCCGTCGCTCTCCATAAGGCTCAAAAGGTCCGCCACCTGGTAGGCGATGCCCTCCAGCACCGCCCGGCAGATGTGGGCCTTGCCGGTGCCCCGGGTGATGCCCAGCACCGCGCCCCGGGCCCGGGGGTCCCACCAGGGGGCGCCCAAGCCGGTGAAGGCGCTGACCACGTAGGCCCCGCCGGTGTCGGGGACCTTCTCCGCCTCGATGTCGCACTCGTGGGCGGTGGAGATGAGCCCCAGCTCGTCCCGCAGCCACTGGATGGAGGAGCCGGCGTTGAACACGCTGCCCTCCACCGCGTAGGCGGTCTTCCCGCCGATCTGCCAGCCCACGCTGGTGAGAAGGCCGTTCCGGCTCCGGGGACTGCGCTCCCCCACGTTCATGAGGGTGAAGCAGCCGGTGCCGTAGGTGTTTTTCGCCTGGCCGGGCATGATGCAGCCCTGACCCAGCAGCGCGGCCTGCTGGTCCCCCGCCGCGCCGCACACGGGCACCCCCGCCAGCTGCTCCAGGCCCCGGATGCCCGTCTTGATGCGGCCGTAGACCTGGGCGTTGGGCACGGCCCGGGGCAGCATGGACATGGGCACGCCCAACATTTTGCACATGTCCTCGTCCCAGCAGAGCCGGTCGATGTCAAAGAGCATGGTCCGGGAGGCGTTGGAGTAGTCCGTCACGTGCTCCCCGGTCAGGTTCCAGATGAGCCAGGAGTCCACCGTGCCGAAGAGGAGCTCCCCCGCCTCCGCCCGGACCCGCACGCCGGGGACGTTATCCAGTATCCACTTGATCTTCGTGCCGGAGAAATAGGGGTCCAGCACAAGGCCGGTGGTCCTTAATATCTGCCCGGTCATGCCGTCCGCCGCCAGCCGGTCGGTGATGTCCGCCGTGCGGCGGCACTGCCAGACGATGGCGTTATAGACGGGCTCCCCCGTCTTTCGGTCCCATACCAGGGTGGTCTCCCGCTGGTTGGTGATGCCGATGCCGGCGATGTCCGCCCCGGCGATGCCCGACCGCTCAAAGGCGGCGCCCAGGGCGTGGTATTGGGTCTCCAGGATGTCCATGGGGTCGTGCTCCACCCAGCCGGGCTGGGGGTAGTGCTGCTCAAAGGGGTACTGTGCCACGCTGACGGCGTTTCCCGCCCGGTCGAAAAGTATGGCGCGGGAGCTGGTGGTCCCCTGGTCCAGGGCTATCACATATCCGTTCATAGGCGCCTCCTGCCGTTGACGAATCCGGTCGTCTGATGTAAGATTTATGTATAGATTATAACATATGGGAAGGCGTATGGCTATGGTCAACATCAGCGATTTTACATTTCCCTCCTCCAACGGCGTCAACACCATCCGCTGCCGCCAGTGGCTGCCGGAGGGTACCGTTCAGGCCGTGGTGCAGCTGGTCCACGGCGTGGCGGAGTACATCGACCGCTACGACGAGTTCGCCCGGTTCCTGGCGGAGCATGGCATGGCCGCCGTGGGCGACGACCACCTGGGCCACGGCCAGAGCATCCGGGACGATTCGGAGCTGGGCTGGTTCAACGAGGACAACGGCTGGGAGCACCTGGTCCGGGACGAGAAGACCCTCCATGACATGCTGGCGGAGCGGTTCCCCGGCGTGCCCATGGTCCTGTTCGGCCACAGCATGGGCTCCTTCATCGCCCGCACCTACCTTGGTATGTACCCGGAGGATTTCACGGCCTGCGTCCTGTCCGGCACAGGACGCCAGCCGTCCGTCGTCTGCCGGGCGGGCATCTTCCTGGCCGGGCGGGAGATCAAGAAGCACGGCAGCAAGTACCGCAGCGCTCTGCTCCAGAAAATCGCCTTCGGCGGGTATCTGAAGCGTGTGGAAGATCCCATCGGTGCCAACGACTGGATATGCCGGGACGAGGCGGTCATCCGCGAATACGACGCCGACCCCCTGTGCGGCTTCACGGCCACGGCGGGTCTCATGCGGGACATGATGCGCGGCCTTCTGCTCATCGGCCAGAGCGGTCACATGGCAAAAATGGACAAGACCAAGCCCATCCTGTTCATCGCCGGCGAGGAGGACCCGGTGGGGTCCTATGGCAAGGGCGTGCGGCAGGTAGCGGCGGCGTTCCAAAAGGCCGGGATGCAGGACGTGACCGTGAAGCTCTACCCCGGCGCCCGCCACGAGGTATTGAACGAGCTGGACCGCCAGGCCACCTGGGACGACGCCCTGGCCTGGATGGAGGAAAAAATCAAATAAAGTCCGCTCACATAAGAATCATATTCCCTGCTTTAAACAGAATAAAAGAGAGATGAGGACAGATCAATGGATGCTGAGCGCCAGCAAGAAATGACACTTTCCGATCCTAAAACTGACTTGATGCAAATGTCCAATGATATCCTGCTCGACACCAAAGCGAGCCTGGCCAACAAACGGACGATGAGTATGCCCATTGCCGAGCTTGCTACCCTCGGGGCAGGCGTATCCTCTCTGCTGCCTTCGCTGCATACCGTAACACAGACTGTGACGCTGGAGGGCCAAGGTTTGTACCGGCTCGCGAATGCCGGGGCCGGAGATGTACTGAAGGTATCAAAAGATGGAACTTATTGGGGCTCATTTAAAGGCACATCAAAATTTGCCAAATTCCAGAAAGCAGACCCGGTAACGCTCACAGAGGAAATGAAGCTCCCCCTTGACCCGGCGACAATGATGATGGCCGTGGCGCTTTATCAGATCGAGAAGAAGCTCGTGAGGATCGAAGAGACGCAGAAGGATATCCTGCGTTTCCTGGAAATCGAAACCGAGGCCGGAGCTGAGGCTGATCTGGAGACCCTGGTCGGTATCATGAAAAATTTCAAGCTGATCTGGGACAACGAGAAATACGTGCTGAGCGACCACAAGATGGTCCTTGACATACAGAGAGCGGCCAGAAAAAATATGAATATCTATCAGAAAAAAGCAAGCGCCGCCATAGAGAAAAAGGAGATCATACCGGCACAGCGGAATGTAAATGCAAAGCTTTCCGATCTTCAAAGAATATTTCAATACTATAGGCTGTCCCTATACACATTTTCACTGGCGTCACTTCTCGAGATACTGCTCAGCGGCAACTATAAGGAGGAGTATATCGCCAGCGTGCAGGACGAGATCAGACTTCACTCTGAGACCTACAGGAATTGCTTCGACCAGTGTTCTGTTTTTTTGGAAAAGGCAAGCAACTCTGCTATCGGCGTAAATGTGAAAAAAGGCATCGGCACAGCCAGCAAAGCATTGGGAAAAGTGATAGAGAATATCCCTGTCATCAACAAAGGACCTGTGGATGAGTTTTTGCAAAGCCGCGGAGAACACCTGAATGAGCACGCCTCCAAAACAAAGAGAGCAGCCGTAAGGGCGTTTGCTGCCGTCGGAGATCCGGGCACGGGAATGCTTTTGCACCAGATGGACGATATGATCCAGATCTACGACCACACCGCACAGATCTGCTTTGATGATAAGAACATATACCTGATTGCTGACAGATAAGTTTGCCAACACATTAAAAGACGGACACCGGCCTGAAAAAGGCCGGTGTCCATCTTATTACACAATATCTGCCGCTGAATTGACATCTTATCTCAGGCCTGCTCCTTCATCTGACGGCGGCGGGCCAGGTTGATCATGCCCTCGTTCATGTCGTTGAGGGCCTGGAGCATACGCCCCGCGCCGTAGGTGGTGCAGGATAGGGCGTCATCCACCAGCACGGCGTTGATGCCGGTCCTCTCGGTGATGAGCTTCTCCATGCCCCAGAGCTGGCTGCCGCCGCCGGACAGGACGATGCCGTTTTGTGACACATCGCCCACCAGCTCCGGGGGCGTGCGCTCCAGCACCAGGTGGACGGCCTCCATGATCTGTCCCATGGGCTCCTCCAGCGCCTCGGTGATGTCGCTGGAGCTGACCGTGACGCTCCGGGGCAGGCCCGTCACCAGGCACCGGCCCTTGACCTCCTCGTAGGACACCTCCGGCCGGGGGTACACGCAGCCGATGGACTCCTTCAGCTCTTCAGCGGTGCGGGAGCCGATGAGCAGGTTGTGCTTTTTGCGGATGTACCGGACGATGGCGTCGTCGAACGCCGTGCCAGCGGTCTTGATGGACTCGCACTGGACCACGCCGCCCAGGCTCACCACTGCCACCTCCGTGGTGCCGCTGCCCACATCGATGATCATGTGGCCGTCGGCCTTGTTGATGTCGATGCCCGCGCCGATGGCCGTGGCCAGGGACGCCTCCACTAGATACACCTTCCGGGCGCCGGCCTCGATGGCGGCATCGATGAGGGCGCGCTCCTCCACGCCGGTGATGCTTGCCGGCACACAGATCAGCACCCTGGGCTTGAAGAGGCTGAAGGACGTGACCCGTCCGATGAACTCCTTCAGCATCCGGGCGGTCATGTCGTAGTCGGAGATGACGCCGGACACGATGGGCCGGATGGGTACGATGTTGGCCGGGGTGCGGCCCAGCATCTTCTGTGCCTCCTCGCCGATGCGCAGCATGCGGCCGTTGGTGCTGTCCATGGCCACCAGGGACGCCTCCCGCAGGCGGATGCCACGCCCGCGCACGTAGATGAGGGTGGTCATGGTCCCCAGGTCGATGGCTATATCTCTCTCAAAAAACAGCATGGTAGTCCTCCGTTTATGGGGTAGTGGCAAGGGTGGCGCAACACACATCCTCCGCGCCGGCCAGCAGCAGCGTCTTGGCGCACTCGGACAGTGTGGAGCCGGTGGTGATGATGTCGTCCGCCAGCAGTATCCGTTTTCCGGCCACCAAGGCCGGGTCGATGACCGTATAGGCGCCGGCGATGTTGGCCCGGCGGGCCTCCGGCTTGCCGGTCTGGGATTGAGGTTTGACGCCCCGGCGCTTTTTCAGCACGGGCACCGGCTCCCGGCCCAGACGCTTTCCCGCGGCCCGGACCATGAGCTCCGTCTGGTCATAGCCCCGCTTCCGCTTCCGGCGGGGGTCCAGCGGCACCCAGGAGAGGATGTCATATCCAGTCTCCAGGTCCTCGTAGATGCAGGAGGCCAGAAGCTCCCCGAACACGCCGGCGTAGGCCTGGACGCCCTCGAACTTATACCGGTGGATGGCCTGCTTCACGTCATCCTGGTAATAGAGCGGCGAGACACACTCGGAGAAGAAGTCGCCCCGGCGCCGCCGCTTTCCCTCCGTCCTGGGCAGGCTGGCCTCGCAGGCGGGACAGATGCCCGGGCGGCCCGGCGGCAGGAAGTCCCGGCAGAACACGCACCGGGTGGGGAAAAGCAGGTCCAGGAGAAAGAAGCCGGCCTTATCCATCGCTGGCCATCCGTATCCGCAGGCCGCTGTAGCGCTTGTTGCGGCGGCCGTTTTCCGTCATGGCGCAGAACACGCCGTCGTCCCCGATCACGATCAGAAGCTCCACGGCCCGGGTCACGCCGGTATAGAGGATGCTCCGGTACATCAGCGGTGCCGGCACGCTCACCGTCGTCATGACCACGGCCCGGTACTCGCTGCCCTGGGACTTGTGGACCGTCATGGCCCAGGCGTGGTCCAGCTCCGACGCCTGCTCAAAGGCGTACTCCGCCATCCGTCCGTCGTAGTCGATGACCAGGCTCTGGGAGGCCGGGTCTATCCGGCTGATGTAGCCGATATCCCCGTTGAAGACGCCGTAGCCGTTTATCCGGTCCTCGGTCTTCCAGACGATGTCGTAGTCGTTGCGTATCTGCATCACCCGGTCGCCCTCCCGGAACACCCGGCTGCCATAGGTGAATTCTTGCTTTCCGGTGGACGGTGGGTTCAGGGCCTGCTGCAGGCGGCGGTTCAGCTCCTCCGTGCCCGCGGTGCCCTTCCTGGTGGGCGTCAAGACCTGTATCTGCCCGGAGGGGATGCCCATATTTTTCGGCAGCCGCTCCTGGCACAGAGACACCACGAGCTCCGCCGCACGCTCCGGGTCTCTCCGGCGCATGAAGTAAAAGCCGTCCTTATTCAGCCGCAGGTCGGGCACCTCGCCCCGGTTGATCTGGTGGGCGTTTATGACGATGCGGCTCTCCACATTCTGGCGAAATATCTCCGTGAGCCGGACCGTCTCCACCACGCCGCTGCGGATGATGTCCCGGAACACGCACCCAGGCCCCACCGAGGGCAGCTGGTCCGCGTCCCCCACCAGCACCAGGCGGCAGCCGGGACCGGCGGCGGCCAGTACGGCCTGCATCAGGGATATATCGATCATAGAGCACTCGTCCAGCACCAGCGCGTCGCACTTCAGCGGGTTTCCGGCGTCCTTGCCGAAGACGGTGCTGTCCGTCTCCGGGGAGAAGTTGGCCTCCAAAAGCCTGTGGATGGTGGAGGCGTCACGGCCCGTGACGCTGGCAAGGCGTTTGGCGGCCTGGCCAGTGGGGGCGGCCAGCATGGTGTCTAATCCCATGGCGTCAAAGAGCGCCAGCACGGCCCGGACCGTGGTGGTCTTGCCGGTGCCGGGGCCGCCGGTGATGACCAGCAGCTGCCTTTTCCGCGCCGCGTCCAAGGTCCGGCGTTGGAGCGGCGCGAAGCGTATGCCCTGCTCCGCCTCCAGCTTTTCGATGACACGCTCCGCGCTTACCCAGGTATCCTCATATGTATGCTGCGCCATGTCCCGCAGCCGCTGGGCCACGTATGTCTCCGCGGCATAGAGGGAGCTTAAGTAGCAGGCGTTCACATTGCCCACGGGCTCGGTGACCACGTCCCCGGCGTCCAGGAGGATGTCCAGCCCCTCCCCCACCTGCTCTGGCTCCACCTCTATGAGCTTGGCCGTGGCGGCGGTGAGCTTGTCCACCGGCAAAAAGCAGTGGCCGTTATTGCCGTTGTGGCGCAGCTCAAAGAGGATGGCCGCGGCCACGCGCTGGGGGTCGTCCACCTCCACGCCGTTGGCAAGGGCCAGGGCGTCCGCCTCGGCAAAGGAGGCGCCCACCTGTTCGCTGCAGAGGATATAGGGATTCTCCCGGACCATGTCCAGGGCGTCCTCCCCGTGATAGCGGTACAGCCGCAGCGCCAGCACCGGGGCCAGGCCCGCCCCGGCCAGGAACTCCATCAGCGCCCGCATGCCCGTCTGACGGCGGAAGGCGGCGGAGATGTCCTCGGCCTTCTTCTTGCTGATGCCCGGCAGAGCCGCCAGCAGATCGGGCCGGTCCCGCAGCACGTTCAGGGCGTCGTCCCCGAACTTGCCCACGATGGCCGCCGCCGTGGCGGGACCCACGCCCTTGATGACCCGGCTGGAGAGATAGCTGAAGATGGCACTGGCGCCGGTGGGCATGGTCCGCTCGGCGTGCTCAGCCTTGAACTGCTCCCCGTGGGCGGCGTGGCGGGTCCAGGTGCCCCAGGCCGTCAGGCTCTCGCCGGGGGCGGCCATGGGGATACACCCCACCACCACGGCCTGGGAGCCGTCGTCTACATCCAGGCGCAGGACGGTATAGCCGTTGTCGTCATTGAAGTAGATGACAGCGGCCACCTGTCCCTCGATCTTTTCCAGTTCCGGCTGCTGTGTCATCATATCAAAAACCTGATCACACCGGCGGTGGCCAGCGACACCAGAAGCGCGGCCAGCAGCACGCCCAGGATGATGGGCGGCAGCGCCCGCTTCATGCGCATGTTCAAAAGGGCTGCGATCAGCGCGCCGGTCCAGGCGCCCGTGCCCGGCAGGGGGACGCCCACGAACAGCAGAAGGCCCCAGAACTGCCCCTGCCGTATCTGCTCCGCCTTCCTGCTCCTGCCCTTGGCCTCCAGCCACTCCACCACCCGGCGGGCCCGGGCGGACTTGCCCCTGAGCCAGTCCAGGATGGTACGGATGAACAGGATGATGAAGGGCACCGGCAGGACATTGCCCACGATGCTGATGAGCGCCGCCTGCCACACAGGCAGGCCGAGGCCGGCCCCCACGGGGATGGCCCCCCGGAGCTCCACCACCGGCAGCATGGAGACGATGAACGTCACCAGCGCGTCGCCGGCGCCCAGATCAGAGATGAATGAGCTTATATCCATAAAACCCTCTACCGCGTGAGCGCAGCGCGCAGGAATTGTCCCGTATAGCTGCGCTTATCCTTGGAGCAGGCCTCCGGCGTACCGGAGAAAACCAGCTGGCCGCCCTCGTCGCCCCCCTCGGGGCCCAGGTCGATGATGTAGTCGGCGCACTTGATGACGTCCAGGTTGTGCTCGATGACAAGCACCGTGTTGCCCGCGTCGGTGAGCCGCTGCAATATGGCCAGCAGCCTCGCCACGTCCGCCGTGTGCAGGCCCGTGGTGGGCTCGTCAAGGATGTAAAACGTGTTGCCGGTGCTCCGGCGGGCCAGCTCCGTGGCCAGCTTGATGCGCTGGGCCTCGCCGCCGGACAGCGTCGTGGAGGACTGACCCAGCTTGATATAACCCAGGCCTACGTCCCACAGGGTCTGCAGCTTGGTGCGTATGGACTCCTGGTTCTCGAAAAAGCCCAGGGCCTCCTCCACCGTCATATCCAGCACATCCGCGATATTCTTCCCCTTGTACCGGACCTCCAGGGTCTCCCGGTTGTACCGCTTGCCGTGGCACACCTCGCAGGGGACGTATACGTCCGGCAGGAAGAGCATCTCGATCTTGATGAGGCCGTCGCCGGTGCAGGCCTCGCACCGTCCGCCCTTGGTGTTGAAGGAGAACCGGCCGGGCTTGTAGCCCCGGAGCTTTGCGTCCTGGGTGGAGGCGAACAGGTCCCGGATGTCGTTGAAAAGGCCCGTATAGGTGGCGGGGTTGGACCGGGGCGTACGGCCGATGGGGCTCTGGTCGATGTCGATGACCTTGTCCAGATAC
>CANQIH010000062.1 GCA_947624035.1 uncultured Oscillospiraceae bacterium
TCCGCTTCGAGAATGTCTTCCTCCTTCGCGGCGGCCAGCTCCAGGCCTTCGTCCGGGAGCTGGCCGCCGCGAAGGAGGCGGAGGTCCACGGCTTCGAGGACGCCGGCGTCTTTGAGGGGTGCATGCCCGTGGAGGTCATGGCCCGCCGGGGGGAGGACACATTGCGGTACGGCCCCCTGAAGCCCGTGGGCCTGCGGGACCCGGAGACCGGCGAGAACTATTACGCCGTGGTCCAGCTCCGGCGGGACAACGACGAGGGCAGCGTATATAACCTGGTGGGCTTTCAGACCCACCTGACCTTCCCGGAGCAGCGGCGGGTGTTCGGCATGATACCGGCCCTGGCGAACGCGGAATTTCTCCGCTACGGGAAGATGCACCGCAACACGTTTTTGAATGGCCCGGCGCTGCTGGACCGGTACTACCGGCTCAGGACCCAGCCCCGCATCGGCTTTGCCGGGCAGGTCACCGGCGTGGAGGGCTATGTGGAATCCTGCGCCAGCGGCATGCTGGCGGCGCTGGAGGCGGCCCGGAGGCTGAAAGGCCTGCCGCCCCTGGACTTTCCCCGGACCACGGCCATCGGCGCGCTGGCGCTGTACGTGTCCGGCGGGAGCGTGAGCGGGGACTTCCAGCCCATGAACGTGAACTTCGGCATCATCGAGCCCTACGGCGAGCGCATCCGGGGCAAGCGGGAGCGGAATCTGAAGATCGCGGAGCGGGCCCTGTCCGCTCTGGATGAGATCATCAAAAGAGAGGAGGCAGGCGCGTGAGGATCATATTGGACGCCATGGGCGGCGACAACGCCCCCCAGGCCGTGGTCTCCGGCGCGGTGAAGGCCGCCCGGGAGCTGGGCACAGACATCGTGCTGGTGGGCCGGGAGGAGCAGGTGCGCTCCTGCCTCGCCCAATGCGGCGCTGAGAACGAGAGCCGTATCACGGTGCAAAACGCCACCGAGGTCATCACCATGGAGGACGAGGCCAGCATGGCCTGGCGCCGGAAGAAGGACGCCTCCATGACCGTGTGCCTCAACATGCTGCGGGACGGCCAGGGCGACGCCATGGTCTCCGCCGGCAGCACCGGGGCCCTTCTCAGCGGCGCCACCCTGGTGGTGAAGCGCATCCGGGGCATCCGCCGGGCGGCCATGGGGCCGGTGATCCCCAACGGGGGCAAGGGCGTGCTGCTCATCGACTGCGGCGCCAACGTGGAGTGTACGCCGGAGTACCTGCTGCAATTCGCCTACATGGGCTCGTTCTACATGGAGCGGCTGGTGGGCGTGGCAAAGCCCCGGGTGGCCCTTTTGAACGTGGGCACCGAGGACACCAAGGGGGGCGAGCTGCAAAAGGCGGCCTTCGCCCTGCTGAAAGCCGCCGGGGACGCGGGGCGCATCAACTTCGTGGGCAACGCCGAGGGAAGCGACCTCTTCACCGGAAAGATGGACGTGCTGGTGGCTGATGGCTTTGCCGGGAACGTGATGCTCAAGACCGTGGAAGGCGCGGCCAAGTTCATGTTCGGCCAGCTCAAGGGCATCCTGTACGGCAGCACCAAAAACAAACTGGCGGCCCTGGCCATCAAGAAGGACCTGTACGGCATGAAGGCCATGCTGGACCCCTCTGAGATGGGCGGCACGGCCATGCTGGGCATCTCCAAGCCCGTCATCAAAGCGCACGGAAGCTCGGACGACCGGGCCATATTCAACGCCATACGCCAGGCCATCGCCTGCGCCGAGGCGGATGTGGCCGGCGCCATAGAAGCCAATATAGAATTCATGAAACTGGAAAAGGAGAATTGAGCTATGGTATACGATAAGATCGTCGAGATGATCTGCGAGCAGTTCGGGATGGAGCCCGACGAGCTCAGCGAGAACACCACCTTCATCGAGGATATGGGCATCGACTCTGTGGACGTGGTGGAGCTGGTAGTGGACCTGGAGACCGAGTTCGGTCTGGACGAGATCCCCGAGGAGGAGCTGAAAAAGCTGCGCACCATCGGCGACCTGGTGGCCTACGTCAGCGCCCACTCCGACATCTGAATGGAGCAGCTTGAGCAGCGGCTGGGCTATACCTTTCGCGACCGCGCCTATCTGGAGACGGCCCTGACCCACAGCTCCTACGCAAACGAGCAGCCCCACAAATCCGCCAGCAACGAGCGCCTGGAATTTCTGGGCGACGCGGTGCTGGGCTTCTGCGCGGCCAAGACCATATGCCGTCTCTATCCAGATATGCCGGAGGGGGGCATGACCCGGCTGCGCTCAGAGCTGGTGTGCGAGGCCAGCCTCTACCAGGTGGCCCAGGCCCTGGACCTGGGGAGCTACATCCACCTGGGCAAGAACGAGATCTACAACGGCGGCCGGGAGCGCCACTCCATCCAGGCCGACTGCGTGGAGGCCATCATCGCGGCCATCTACCTGGACGGTGGGCTGGAGAGCGCGGAGCGGTTCATCAACGAGCGCATTTTGAAGGACGTCCGGGCCGGGCACCGGCCCGCCAGGACCGACTTCAAGACCCAGCTCCAGGAGCTGCTGCAGCAGGCGGGGGGCGCCGCGCCGGTGTACTCCATCGTGGACGAGCAGGGGCCCGACCACAACAAGACCTTCACCGCCCGGGTGGCGCTCCACGGCGGAGCGGAGGCCCGGGGCGTGGGCAAGAGCAAAAAGGAAGCGGAACAGGCGGCGGCCAGGGCCGCGCTGGAGAAGCTGCAAAACTGATGGCGAGAGCGAGGATCATCCCCCTTTTCGTCCCCCATCTGGGCTGCCCGAACGGCTGCGTCTTCTGCGACCAGAGGCGCATCTCCGGCAGCCCTTTGCCCGTTTCCGGCGCGGATGTGAGTTCGGCGCTGTCCGCCGCCCGGGACAGGGGGGAGCGGGGCGTGGAGCTGGCCTTTTACGGCGGCAGCTTCACCGCCGTGGGACTGGACATCCAGCGCTCGCTGCTGGAGGCGGCCCAGCCCTTCCGGGCGGACGGCACCGTATCGTCCATACGCCTGTCCACCCGGCCCGACGCCGTGACGGCGGATGACCTGGCCTGGCTCAGGGGCTATGGCGTCACCACCGTGGAGCTGGGGGCCCAATCCATGGATGACGGCGTGCTGCTGGCCTCCGGCCGGGGCCACACCGCGGCCCAGACAGAGAGGGCGGCGGGCCTGGTGAAGGATGCGGGCCTCACGCTCATATTGCAGATGATGACCGGCCTGCCCGGCTCCAGCCGGGAGACGGACGTGGCGTCCGCCCGGCGTATCGCCGCCCTGGCCCCGGACGGGGTGCGGATATACCCCACGGTGATCGTGAGGAACACCCCCCTGGAGGACATGTGGCGGGCGGGGCTCTATGCCGAGCACACGGTGGCGGACGCCGTGGCGGTGTGCGCGGACATCCTGCCCATTTTCCAGGCGGCGGGCATCCCCGTCATCCGCCTGGGCCTCAACCCCACGGACGAGCTCACCGCCGGGGGCGCCGTGGCGGGGGCCTACCACCCGGCCCTGGGGGAGCTGGTGCGCTCCGAGGTGCTGCGGCGGCGGGCGGCGGCCCTGCTGGCGAAGGTGCCGCCGGGGGCCCATGTGACATTGGGCGTGGCGCCGGGACTGGTGTCCGCCATGACCGGCCAGCACCGGAGCAACATTGCCTCGCTGACGGCGGAGTTCTCCCTGGGGTCCATCCGGGTGAAGCCGGTGGAGGGCGCCGGGGAGGACATGGTTCTGGTTGACGCGGGACCGTGAATTTGCTATACTACATCTTGTGTCATCATGGGCAGAAAACAGGCATAGGAGAAATAGATTTTGTATTTACGCGCACTCGAGATCCAGGGCTTCAAGTCCTTCCCGGAGAAGACGACGCTCCTCTTTGAGAAGGACGTGACCATGATCGTGGGCCCCAACGGGTCCGGCAAGTCCAATATTTCCGACGCGGTGCTCTGGGTCATGGGTGAGCAGCGGACCCGGGCCCTCCGGGGCGGGAAGATGGAGGATGTCATCTTCGGCGGCACGGAGAAGCGGGGCAAGCTGGGCTTCGCCCAGGTGTCCCTGGTGCTGGACAACACCGACCGCAGCTTCGCCGTGGACAGCGACGAGCTGACCATCACCCGCCGGTATTACCGCAGCGGGGAGAGCGAATACTACATAAATAAAGAATCCGTCCGGCTCCGGGACGTGAACGAGCTTCTCATGGACACGGGCCTGGGCCGGGATGGCTACTCCATCATCGGCCAGGGCCGCATCAGCGAGATCGTCTCCGCCAAGAGCACGGATAGGCGGGAGATATTCGAGCAGGCGGCGGGCATATCCCGCTACCGCTTCCGCAAGGAGGAGGCGGAGCGGAAGCTGGCCTCCACCGACGACGCACTGGTGCGGGTGGGGGACAAGATCGACGAGCTGGAGATGCAGCTGACGCCGCTCCGCAAACAGGCGGAGGTGGCCCAGCGGTATCTGCTGCTGCGGGACGAGCTGCGGACGCTGGAGGTCTCCGCCTGGATGGAGACGCTGGACAAGCTCACCGCCCAGACCGACACCGTGCGGGCCAGCTTCGAGGCCGCCAAGGCGGACCTGGAAAAGGCCCGCAGCCAGGTGACGGAGAACTACCAGCTCACCGAGTCCATCGCCCTGCGGATGCGGGAGAAGGACGTGGAGGCCGAGGCCATCCGGGAGAAGGTCTCCGATGCGGAGGCCGAGATCGGCGAGAACCGCCAGGCCGCCGCCGTGCTGGAAGCGGACAAGAAGAACAACCTGGACTCCATGGCCCGCCTGGAGAGCGACATGAGCCAGGACGCCGGGCGCGTCAAGGCACTGGAGGGGCAGATCGCGGAGCTCCGTGACCGGGTGACGGCCATCGACGGCGAGAGCGAGACCGTGTCGGCCGCGGTGAATCGCCTATCCAATATCGTCAGCGGCCACCGGATGAAGATGTCCGGCCGGGAGAGCCGCCTCGCCGCCCTGCGGGACGAGGTGACCCGCCTCACTGTGGACGGCCGGAGCATGGATGGCCGCATCAACATGCTGGCCGAGATGGAGAAGGACTACGAGGGCTTCAACCGGGCGGTGAAGACCGTCATGCGGGAGAGCCGCAACGGCGGCCTCCGGGGCGTCCACGGGCCGGTGGCGAATCTGGTGTCCACCGACGACCGGTACGCCCTGGCCATCGAGACGGCCCTGGGCGCGGCGGCCCAGAACATCGTGGTGGACCGGCCGGAGGACGGCAAGGCCGCCATCGAGATGCTGAAACGCCGGGACGGCGGCCGGGGCACGTTCCTGCCCCTGGAGTCCATCCGGGGCAATGTGCTGCGCCAGCTCCCCGAGGGGGAGACGGGCTATCTGGGCCTGGCCCTGGACCTGGCCCGGTTCGACGGGCTATACCAGGACATATTTGAAAACCTGCTGGGCAGGACGGTGGTGGCCGAGACCTTGGCCGACGCCGTGAACATCGCCCGGCGGCACAAGAACCAGTTCCGCATCGTGTCCCTGGACGGGCAGATGATAAACGCCGGCGGCTCCATGACCGGCGGCAGCACCGCCAAGGGCACCGGCATCCTGAGCCGGGCCAATGAGCTCAAGCGGCTCCGGGAGGAGCGGGTGACGCTTTTAAAGCGCCAGCAGGAGAGGTCCGCCGCCCTGGAGCAGGCGGAGCGGGAGCTGGCCGCGGCGAGATATGATATGGACGTGGCCGGGCAGGAGCTGGCGGACGCCCAGCGCCAGGCGGCGGGGCTCCAGGCCGAGCGGGAGGCAAAGCTGGGCAGCGCGGAGCAGCTGCAAAACGTCATCGAGGCCATGACCGCCGGGGGCGGCCAGCGCCGGGCCCTCATGGAGGGTTACGAGCGGAAGAACGACGAGATCGACGCGGAGCTGAAGCGAAACGCGGAGCGGGGCCTGGCCCTGGCGGAGAAGGCGGAGCGGCTCCGGGAGGAGCTGCGGGCCATCGTGAGCCAGAAGCTGGAGCTGGAGGCCAAGCGCACCCAGGCGGACCGGGACGCCCAGCGGCGCAACGAGGAGCTTTTGGACCAGGAGCGGCAGGTGTCCGCCATCGAGCGGCAGATCCTGTCCGCCGAGATGGAGGAGAAGCAGATCGTGGACCGCCTGTGGGACAGCTATGAGCTGAGCCGCACGGCGGCCCAGGCCCAGCGCCAGCCCCTCCAGAGCCTGACGGCGGCCAACCGGCGTATCTCCGAACTGCGCCGGGACATCAAGGCCCTGGGCACACCCAACCTGGGCGCCATCGAGGAGAGCAAACGTGTGGGGGAGCGGTACGACTTCCTCACCGAGCAGCGGGACGATATCGCCAAGGCCAAGGCGGAGCTCCTGGGCATCATCGGGGACATCACCCGGCAGATGGAGGAGATATTCACCCGGGAGTTCGCCGCCATCGCCGACAGCTTCCGGGCCACGTTCCTGGAGCTCTTCGGCGGCGGCAAGGCTTCCCTGCGTCTGGAGGACGAGAGCGATGTGCTCAACTGCGGCATCGAGATCAAGGTCCAGCCCCCCGGCAAGGCGGTCAGCAACATAAGCCTGCTGTCCGGCGGCGAGAAGGCCTTCGTGGCCATCGCGCTTTACTTCTCTATATTGAAGCTCAAGCCCACGCCTTTCTGCGTCATGGACGAGATCGAGGCTGCCCTGGACGAGGAGAACGTGGTGCGCTTTGCCGATTACCTGCACCGGCTCAGCAAGACCCAGTTCATCGTCATCACCCACCGCCGGGGCACCATGGAGAAGGCCGACGTGCTGTTCGGCGTGACCATGCAGGAGAAGGGCGTGTCCACCGTCATCGAGCTGGACCTGGCCGAGGCGCAGAAAACAGCGGAGAATTAATTCTCATATGAGTCTCCCTCTGACGAGGGAGGTGGCGCGGCGAAGCCGCGGCGGAGGGAGAGATACGCCGGGCGCACAACTGTCTCTCCCCCAGTCAGCGCCAAGGGCGCTGACAGCCCCCTCGTCAGAGGGGGCCATATCAGTGGAGGAAAAAACTATGGGACTTTTCAAGGATAAGAAAAAGGGATTTTTGTCCGGGCTGTTCTCCGTCTTTTCCGGCATCGACGAGGACTTTCTGGACGAGCTGGAGGAGCGGCTGATTTTGGCGGACGCCGGGGTGGAGACCGCCGAGGCCGCCGTGGACGCCCTGCGGCAGGAGAAGCGCCTCAAGGGCGACGCCGTGAAGGACAAGCTTGTGGATATCCTCACGGACCTGATGGCCCAGGCCGGGGACGTGTCCCTCGCCATGTCCACCAAGCCCTCCGTCATCATGATGGTGGGCGTCAACGGTGTGGGCAAGACCACCACCATCGGGAAGCTGGCCTGCAAGTTCACCGGCGAGGGGAAGAAGGTGCTGCTCTGCGCGGCGGACACCTTCCGGGCCGCCGCCGCCGACCAGCTCACCATCTGGGCCAAACGCACCGGCGCGGACATCGTCCGCCACGGGGAGGGGGGCGACCCCGGCGCCGTGGTGTTCGACGCCTGCTCCGCCGCCAAGGCCCGGGGCGCGGACGTGCTCATCGTGGACACCGCCGGGCGGCTGCACAACAAGCAGAACCTCATGAATGAGATGACCAAGCTCACCAAGATCGTGGGCCGGGAGCTGCCCGGGGCCGACTGCGAGATATTGCTGGTGCTGGACGCCACCACCGGCCAGAACGGTCTCATCCAGGCCCAGCAGTTCGCCAAAGCCGCCGGGGTCACCGGCATCGTCCTCACCAAGCTGGACGGCACCGCCAAGGGCGGCGTGGTGTTCTCCATCGCCAAGGCGTTGGGCGTGCCCGTGAAGCTGGTGGGCGTGGGCGAGGGGGCCGAGGACCTGAAACCCTTCGATGCCCGGGAGTTCGCGGAGGCGATGGTGGAATGAAGTTCATCCTGGCGAGCAACAACAAGGGCAAGTACCGGGAGTTCCGGGAGATATTGGAGCCCATGGGCATCACCGTGGTGTCCCAGGCCGAGGCGGGCGTGCACATCGAGGTGGAGGAGACCGGCGAGACCTTCGAGGAGAACGCCTGGTTGAAGGCCTCCGCCATCGCGGCGCGCACCGGCCTTCCCGCCGTGGCGGACGACTCCGGCCTCTGCGTGGACGCCCTGGACGGGGCGCCAGGGGTCCATTCCGCCCGCTTCGGCGGCGGCAAGGCCTGGACCGACGCGCAGAAGTATATGTACCTGCTGGAAAAGCTGGCGGGGGCCGCGGACAGGCGGGCGAAGTTCGTCAGCTGCATCTGCTGCGTGTTCCCGGACGGGGACGTGCTCCGGGCCCGGGGCGAGTGTCCCGGCCGCATCCTGGAGGCCCCGGCGGGGGAGGGCGGCTTTGGCTACGACCCCGTGTTCGCCCCGGATGGGTACGACAAGTCCTTCGCCCAGCTTGGCGAGGCGGTCAAAAATCAGATCTCACACCGTGCCAGAGCCCTGGCCGCGTTTGAAAAGGAGCTGGAGAAGTATCATGCTGAACGGTAAGCAGCGGGCATACCTGCGGTCCCTGGCCCAGAAGGAGGAGGTCATCCTCCACGTGGGCAAGGCCGGGATCACGGAGCCCGTCATCGCCCAGGCCAAAGAGGCGCTGGCCGCCCGGGAGCTGGTGAAGGGCCGGGTGCTGGAGAGCTCCATGCTCACCGCCGCCGAGGCCCAGACCGCCCTGTGCGAGGCATGCGGCGCGGAGGGCGTGCAGGTCATCGGCAACGTGTTCGCGCTGTATAAAAGACGCCCCGACGGGGCGAAGATCATACTGCCCAGGGACTGATATGCGTATTTTGATCTACGGGGGCAGCTTCAATCCCCCCCACGCGGGCCATATCCGCTCCGCCCAGGTGGCCGCGGCGGCCCTGCGGCCGGACAAGACGGTATTGATCCCCGCGGCGCTGCCGCCCCACAAGCATCTGGCGGCGGGGACCCCGGCGCCGGAGCACCGGCTGGCCATGACGGCGCTGGCCGCGGCGGAGATACCGAACTGTGAGGCGTCGGACATGGAGCTGCGCCGGTCCGGACCCAGCTATACCTCCGACACCGCCCGGCAGCTCCGGCAGGAGTATCCAGGCGCGGAGCTCATCTTTCTCATGGGCACGGACATGCTGCTGACCATCGAGTCCTGGCATGAGCCGGAGGTCATCATGGAGCTTGCCAGCCTGGCCATATTCGCCCGGGAGGACGGCCGGGAGGCGGAGATCGCCGCCCAGGCGGCCCACCTGCGGGAGACCTACGGCGCCCGGGTGTACGTGCTGGGCGGGGAGCCCGTGACCGTGTCCTCCACCCAGGTCCGGGGGCTGCTGCCCCAGCGGCAGGGCCGGGCATACCTGACGGACGGGGTGTATGCCTATATCATCCGCCACCGGCTCTACGGCGCGAAGCCGGAGCTTTGCTGGCTGCGGGAGAAGGGGTATGCCTACCTCAAGCCCAAGCGGGTGCCCCACGTGCAGGGCACGGAGGAGATGGCCGTGCGTCTCGCGGAGCTCTGGGGCGCGGACAGGGACGACGCGGCGGAGGCCGCCATCCTCCACGACTGCACCAAGCGGCTGGACCGGGATGAGCAGTTGCGCCTGTGTGAAAAATATGGTATCATGACCGACGAGTGGGAGCTTCAAAACGAAAAGCTCCTGCACGCCAAGACCGGCGCGGCCCTGGCGGCGGATGTGTTCGGCGTGCCGCCCCACATCGAGAGCGCCATCCGCTGGCACACCACCGGCCGGCCCGGCATGACCCTGTTGGAGCAGGTCGTGTTTTTGGCCGACGCCGTGGAGCTGAACCGGAAGCACTATCCGGCGCTGGAGGCCATACGGGAGGCGGCGTTCCAGGACCTGGACGCGGCCATGGAGCTGTATCTGCGCTCGTCGCTATATTACGTGGCCCAGGGCGGCGAGGCTGTCCACCCCAGCACGGCGGCCACGCAGCGGTATTTTTTGAAGCGGCTGGAGGAAAAAGGCCGGGCCCCCGTGGAATGGGAACCGGAGAAGATATGATTCATAGGAGAGAGACATATGGAACCTTTTGAAGCGGCAAAGCTGGCGGTAAAGGCCCTGGCGGACAAGCAGGCCACGGACATCCGCCTTCTCAAGACCACGGAGCTCACCGTGCTGGCGGACTACTTCCTCATCTGCACGGCCAACTCCACCCCCCACGTGCGGACCCTGTACGACGAGGTGGACAAGCGCCTCAGCGAGGCGGGCATGCCCCCGCTGCGGCGGGAGGGCTCCCGGAACAGCACCTGGCTGCTGCTGGACTTCGGGTGCCTGGTGGTGCACATCTTCCAGCGGGAGGCGCGGGAGTTCTACAGCCTGGAGCGGCTGTGGAACGACGCGCTGGACGTTGACATCAATGAGATAGTCGAGGCGTAAAGAAATGGCATACGAATACAGTCGCATCGAGAAGAAGTGGCAGGGCATCTGGGAGAAGGAAAAGCCCTACGCCGCCGTGAACGGCGATCCCCGGCCCAAGTTCTACGGGCTCATCGAGTTCCCGTACCCCTCCGGC
>CANQIH010000063.1 GCA_947624035.1 uncultured Oscillospiraceae bacterium
CCGCAGCCGGAGAAGGAAGAGACCGAACCCGGCCCCGGCGCACAGGTGACGGTGGGCGATACGATCCAGTATCAGATCCACTGGCAGAACTATAAGAACGAGGCCGCTCGTGTCACCGTCAGCGACCCCCTTGACCCCGGCGTGGACTTCGTGTCCGCCAGCCTGGGCACACTGGAGCTGCATGACACAGACTCCGGTCCGGTGTCGGGTCCCGTCAACATCGGCGGCAACTCCGTGCCCTCGACTATCACGTACGACCCCACGACCCACACCGTCACATGGACGATGGGCCGGAGCGAAGACGAGGGCGAAAGCGAGACCTCGTGGGTCCCGGAAATGGTGGATGGCTACGTCAACCTGACGGTCAGAGTCAACGCGAACGCCGTCAAGACCTGGAGCTATGACCCGGATTTCCCCGGCGACGATCAGCGGACCCCCGCTGCGGAGTGGAAGACCGAGAACGGGAACGGCGCGGACAAGGACCACGAGGTCTGGAACCGGGCCAGCGTCCAGATCAACAATGAGCCCATCGTCCGCACGGACATCGTGGAGAACCCCCTGCCCGACAAGGACGAGACCCAGATCCAGGACAGCCAGAACAACACCACTATCACGCCCACGCTGCAGCTGGCGCCGGGCACGGAGAACACCTATGACGGTCCCACCGTCCACGTGGACGACACCATCACCTACACCATCGGCTGGAAGAACGGCTATGACACGCCCACCACAGTGCAGATCGTCGACGAGCTCGACGAGGGCGTGGACTTCCGCAGCGCGCGATTCCTCAATGTGCAGCTGACGAGTATCGCTGGCGGGACCGGCAGGAACGAGGGCGACTCTGTGGTCACTTGGCCCGCCGGGACGCAGGTCACCATGCACACCACCATCTCCTATGCCGATCACACCGTCACGTGGAACATCGAAAACGTGCCCGCCGGTTATGAGGGCCAAGTGACCCTGCAGGTCCGTGTCAACGAGAACGCCGTGCCCAAGGGCATCGTGGAGAACGACGCCGAGGTGACCGTGGGCGGCGTGGCCAAGATGACGGATAAGGTCGAGAACCCCGTCCCCAAGCTGACCAAGACCGAGACCAGCCCCGGCCCCGGCGCACAGGTCCAGGTGCCCGACACTGCGGGCATCACAGGCTCGACAGTCGACTACACCATCCAGTGGAACAACTATAAGCCCAACGCGGCCAAGGTGGTCATCACCGATATCCTTGACCCCGGCGTGGACTTCCGCAGCGCCAGCATCATGGGCATCACCCTGACTGCAGACGGCGCGAACCCCACCGGCACGTATGTGCAGACCGATGGCACGGCCACCTTCCAGGTGAGAGACCCGGTGACCGGCGCGGCGGAGGGGAGCCCCGCCAATGTGTCCGTCAAGATCGAGTATATCCCCGCAAGCTCTGGGGAAGGCAGCATCGCGGCCGACACGCAGTATAACACCATCGTCTGGACCCTGGGCACCGACGGTGCCCCGGAGGATCAGTTGGTGCCCGGCCGGTTCGACGCCGATCCCACGATCTACGGTGTGACGCCCGAGAACGACGGCGTGGCCCGGTTCAGCGTCCAGGTGAACGCCACGGCCAACCAGGTCCACTCCTATCCCGCCGACGGCGACAGACCCAGCGAGGTCATCCCCGAGATCACCAGCGACGACGTGATCTATAACCGCGGCGGCATCCAGGTGGGCACGGACAACAAGGTCCTGACCAACATCATCGAGAACCCCACCAAGCCCCAGAAGACCGAGACCAACGTCAACGACGATCCCGCCGTACAGCGGGGCCAGCGCCTTGACACCGAAACCAGGACCGGCAAGGTCACCACGTTCCAGGACGTGCACGTGGATGACGAGATCACCTATAAGATCAACTGGCTCAACAGCGCTGTCGAGGCGGGCGAGCAGAAGGCGGCCACGGTCGGCATCCGTGACCCGCTGGATCCCGGCGTGGACTTCGTGTCCGCCAGCTACGGCGGCGTGACCCTCACCGCGGACGATCCTGACGGGACCATCACAGGCGAGGCCACCACCGACTCCGGCAAGAAGGTCACCGTCACCATCAGCTATGACAGTACCACGCACCAGGTCGAATGGGACCTGGGTACCCAGGCGCCCATGGAGCGCGGCTTCGTGGAGCTGGTGGTCCGGGTCAACCGGAACAAGCTGAACGAGGACGCCAACACCGAGACCGGACGGGTCGAGGTCGTGAACCGGGCCGAGGTCAACGTGGACAACGTGTCCTATTGGACCGACAAGGTGGAAAACCCCCTGATGGGCGACCTCATCGTCACCAAGATCGTCACCGGTATCGGCGACGCCTCCAGGCTCTTCCACTTCAAGGTCACCCTCTATGAGCGCGGCACCACCACTGTGGCGACAAAGGTCAACAGGACCTACGGCGTCACCCTGGACGACGGCAGCGTCATCGCCATGGACTTCCATGAGGGCGTGGCCGAGTTCGACCTGCGCCACGATCAGCATGCCATCGCCGTGGGCCTGCCCGCGCCGCTGGATTACACGGTCGAAGAGACGGACTACGACGCGGACGGCTATCAGACCACGTACATCAACTGCACCGGCACCATCACCGCGGGATGCCGCGCCGATCTGCCTGAGAATGACGCGGCATACGCACCCGAGGCCCAGGTGGTCAACTACCTGCCGCCTCCTCCCGACAATACGCCGCCTCCCACCCCCGGCGGCGGCCCGCACAAGACCGAGACCAACCCCGGCGACAAGGTGCCTGTGGAGGTGGGCCAGTACATCACCTACAAGATCGATTGGGTGAACTATAAGAACGAGACCGCCACCGTCACCATCCGTGACCCGCTGGATACCGGCGTGGACTTCTACGCCGCTACCTATCAGGATCACACCATGTTCGCCGACCAGCAGTCCATGGAGGGCGAGACCACCGGTCCCAACGGTCCCACCAAGTGGCGCATCAGCCAGGGCATCAACGCCACCACCAACCATACCGAGATCACCTGGGAGCTGGGCGAAAAGGCAGCCGGCGCCAGCGGCTCTGTGTTCCTGCAGGTGCTGGTCACCGACCGAGCCGTCCAGAAGGACGACCTGACCGTCTATAACCAGGCGTTCGTGAAGATCAACGGCGACCCCGAGCAGGAGACCGAGATCCCCGAGAACCCCGTGCCTACGCCCGGCGGCGGTCCCCATAAGGTGGAGACTGAACCCGGCGACAAGCTGCCCGTCAAGATCGGCGACCAGATCACCTACCGGATCGATTGGGAGAACTACCGCAAGGAGGCGGCGACCGTCGCCATCCGCGACCCGCTGGATCCCGGCGTGAAGTTCGTGTCCGCCAGCTACGGCGGCGTGACCCTCACCGCTGACCAGACCAGCATCGAGCACGACGCCGTGACCGCCGATAACCGGACCGTCAAGATCACCATACGGCAGGCCCCCGGCGAGGGCGACCTGGCCGGACGGACCGTGATCTATTGGGATCTGGGCGAGCATCCCTCCACATTCAAGGATTCCGTGTACCTGACCGTGGAGGTCACCGAAAAGGCCCTGGAGAACGCCGACCTCACTGTGTATAACCAGGCGTTCGTGAAGGTCAACGGCGACCCCGAGCAGGAGACCGAGATCCCCGAGAACCCCATTCCTACCCCCGACGGCCAGCCCCATAAGGTGGAGACCGACCCCGGCGACAAGGTGCCTGTCCAGGTGGGACAGGAGATCACCTACCGCATCGATTGGGTCAACTACCGGCCTGTGACTGCCACCGTCAGCATCCGTGACCCGCTGGATCCCGGCGTGGAGTTCGTGTCCGCCAGCTACGGCGGCGTGACCCTCACCGCCGACAAGACCAGCACCCAGGGCGACGCCAGGACCGCCGACGGCCGCACCGTCCACATCAGTATGTGGCAGGGCACCGATACCGACACCGGCCGAACCGTGGTCTATTGGGACCTGGGCGAGCATCCCACCGAGTTCAAGGATTCCGTGATCCTCACGGTCCGCGTCACCGAGAAGGCCCTTGAAAAGGCCGACCTCACCGTCTATAACCAGGCGTTCGTGAAGGTCAACGGCGACCCCGAAAAGGAGACCGAGATCCCCGAGAACCCCGTGCCTACGCCCGACGGACAGCCCCATAAGATCGAGACCGACCCCGGCGACGGCGAGAACACCATCGTGGGCCAGGTCATCACCTACCAGATCCTGTGGAATAACTACGAGGACGTGCCCGCCACGGTGAAGATCCGTGACCCGCTGGATTCCCACGTTGACTTCGTGTCCGCCAGCGACGGCGGCGTGTACACCAACGAGGACCACACCGTCCGTTGGGATCTGGGCGAGAAGCCCGCACAGTCCAGCGGCTACGTGGAGCTGCGCGTGGTGGTCACCGAGCGGGCCAAGGAGCCCGGCATCGTCTACAACCAGGCGTATGTCCAGATCGGCAACAACCCCGAGCAGGAGACCGAGATCCCTGAGAACCCCGTGCCCGACGGCGAACCCCATAAGACCGAGGTCGATCCCGGCGATAAGAAGCCCGTGGATGTGCGGCAGATCATCATGTACCGCATCGACTGGTGGAACTACAAGGGCGAACCCGCCATCATCACCATCCGCGATCCGTTGGATGTGGGCCTGACCTTCTTCGGCGCCACCGATGGCGGCGTGTATGACAGCGCCACCCGCACCGTCACGTGGAACCTGGGCGAGAGGGCCGCCGGTGAATCCGGCAGCGTCTTCCTCCGGTGCATCGTGAACCCGCGGGCCCGGCAGAATGGCATCGTGAAGAACCAGGCGTTCGTCCAGGTGGGCCATGACCCCGAGCAGGAGACGGAGATCCCCGAGAACCCCGTGCCCACGCCCACGCCCACGCCGCCCAGGCGTCCGACCCGGAAGCCGCCTACGGGCGATGACAACAACCCCGGCCTGTGGCTGGCCCTGCTGGCCGCCATGAGCTTCGGCGCAGGCGCTGCGGGCGTCGTCATCCACCGGCGCAGGAGAAAAGAAAAGTAAACCACATAACAGTGCAGCGACGGATGGCTCCGGCCATCCGTCGTTTGCGTTCGCAGTGCGCCGGCATATCCACCCGGATACGCCAATTTTGTGCATAATCCTTGACGTGCCCGGGGATTTGCACTAAACTATAATTCGTGATATTGCGCGGTACGAGCCGCAGACGATAGAGCCCCGGACCCGGGGGAGCGGAGGTACATCCTATGGCAAAGAAAAAACGCAAAAGCACACTGGCGCCCGAGGCCGCGCTGACCGCAAAGCAGCAAAATACCCAGACCCTGTTCCTGGTGCTGGCCGCTGCGGCGTGCTTTTTCGCGGTGTGCCTCACGGCGGACAGCTCCGCCAAGGGGCTGGTGATCGGCATGGCGCTGCTGGTGCTGGTGCTGATGTGCCTCATGTTCGGCAAGCTCCGGGACCGGATGAGCCTGCCCATGTTCCTGCTGGCGGCGCTGGTGGCGTTCCAGGGCGTGGCAGCGCTGTACGCCAAGTCCAGGCCGGCAGCCCTCACGGAGTATCTGAAGATCCTCAGCCCCTTCCTGCTGGTGCTGCTGCTGATGATCCTGGCCCCCAGCCGGGGCATGCGCCCTGAGCGGTGGATCGGCACCGCGCTGGCGGGCGGCTGCGCCGTAGGCAGCCTTGTGTCCATCGACCTTCTGTCCACCCATCTCATCAGCGGGCTCGTCCTGCGGATCGTGGGCCTGTTTTCCAGTGATTACGCCTATCGGACGGGCCTGGAGGCCGGGGTCCGCATGAACAGTATGTACGGCGACGGCAACGTGTTCGCCGGTATGGCCGGGCTGGGTGTGCTGCTGGGCCTGGGGCTGGCCTGCTCCGCGGAGAGCAAACGGGAGCGGGCCGTGCAGCTGGTGATGCTGTACGTGAACGCCCTGGCGTTCCTGCTGGCCTTCAGCATGGGCGCCACGGCGGCCATCGCTGTGGCGTTTCTCGCGGTGCTGGCCCTGGAGCGGAAGGACCGGCGCATGGGCCTTCTGGCTCTGATGCTGGAGGCGCTGGTGCTGTGCGTGCTGGCGGCGGCGGTCATATCCATGACGTCCTTCCAGCCCTGGGACGGCTTCCAGCCCATCCCGCTGCTGTGCGCCGTGCTGGGCGCGGCGGGCCTGTGGCTGCTGGACGGGCGCGTGGGCCAGCCCCTGGCGGCAAAGCTGGCGGACAAGAGCAAGCTCATCCCCATCGTCATCGGTGCGGTGGTGGCCGTGCTGGCGGCGCTCCTGCTGGCGGCCTATAACATCACCGGCGGCGCCTCCCTGAGCGCCGGCGAGGGCCTGCGCCGGGCGGCCTATCCCGACCCCGGGACCTATACCCTGGACGTGGAGGCCGACGGACCTGTGACCGTGACGGTGGAGAGCCAGGACAAGCAGCAGACCATGATGCACACCAGCACCGTGCTCTATACCGGCGACGCGGACGGTGCCGCCTTCACGGTGCCGGAGGGGAGCCTGGTGGTCTACTTCAACTTCTACGCCCCGGAGGGGGCCCGTCTTGATGCCGCCCGGTACGCCGGGGACGGGGGCGAGGGGGGCATCCCCCTGGGATACAAGCTGCTGCCGGGCTTCATCGCCAACCGGCTCCAGGGCCTTTGGGCCAATGAGAACGCCATCCAGCGGCTGGTGTTCTTCTCCGACGGCATGAAGATGTTCGCCAAGAGCCCCATTTTTGGCCTGGGCCTGGGGGCCTTCGGCAGCAACATCCTGAACGTGCAGACCTTCTACTACCGGGCCAACGACGTGCACAACTGCTACATCCAGTACCTGCTGGAGACCGGCATCATCGGCCTGGCGCTGTTTCTGGCGCTGATGGGCGTCTGCGCTGCCAGCGTCTGGTTCGAGCGGAAAAAGGGCGGCGAGGCCCACCCGCTGACCCCGGCTCTGGGCGCGGCGCTGGTGTTCATGGCCATACACGGCGCGGCGGAGATCGCCTTTTTCGAGTTCACGTTCCTCGCTATGGCCTTCGGGTGCTTCGCCCTCACCGGCCTGTGCTGCGCGGGGGCGCTGCCCCGGCCGCAGATGGGGAAAAAGGCCAAGACCTGGGCCCAGGGGGCGATGACGGTGCTGATCGCGGCGTATACGGTGCTGCTGCTGTGCGGCGTCTACGCCCGGTCCCTGGTGAACGCCTCGCCCACCTATGAGCGGACAAAGCTGGCCGTGGGCCTGGACAAGTTCACCTGGGGCGACCACATCATCACCTATATCAACGCCAACATGAGCCGTGCCTCGGACCCGGAGACCCGGGCACACGCCGACGAGCTGGCCGGGCTGCTGGCGGAGAAGGATCCCACCTATGCGCCCTACTACCTGGCCACGTACTATTTCCTCACGGACCAGACCGGGCTGGCCTTCGACATGGTGGACGCCAGCCTGGACAGCATCACCTCCAGCCAGGAGGTGTGGCAGACGCTGTTCGACCTCATAGAGAGCTTTGAGACAGACTCGGAGGAGTACCGGGCCGGTGTGCTGCGCATCGCCCAGCGGCTGGAGGATTGGAACGACCGGAACATCGGCCAGGTGACCCTGAGCGAGGAGACACAGGCGTTCATCGCCCGTCTACAGTCATGATACAAGAGAACCAAAAGATCCTCAATCGCTTCCACGTGCTCAGCGACGGCGCGGTGCTGTTCCTGGCGTTTCCCGCCGCCTTCTGGATACGGTTTTACATGTTCCAGGGGGAGATGGGCATACCGCTGCGGAACTACCTGGCCCTGGGTGCGGTGTACACGGCGGCGCAGCTGTTTACATACGCGGCCTTCGGACTGTACCAGAGCTTCCGGCGGACCGGCCTGCGGGTGGAGCTGGCAAGGCTGTGGGAGGCCACGGCCCTGGACATGCTCCTGCTGCTGGGCTGGATGTTCATCGACAAGAACATCGACTACTCCCGCGGCCTGCTGGCCATCGCGTTTTTCCTGATCGGCGGGGTGCTGAGCCTGAAGCGGTACATGCTGCGGCGGTGGCTTCGCCGGTACCGGAGCGAGGGCCACAACCTCAAGCACGTGCTGCTGGTGGGCAGCGGCGACCTGGCGCGGAAATACCTGCGGGAGATCCGCTCGGACAAGGCCCTGGGCTACAAGGCCCTGGGCTACGTGGCCGGCCGGACGGAGAACAACGGCCTGCGGCGGCTGGGGGACTACGATGACCTGGCCAAGGTCCTGGAGCGGACCCAGCCCGACGAGGTGGTGGCGGCGGTGCCCCCGGAGGACCTGGGGCGCACGCCGGAGATCATCGCCGCCTGTGAGCAGGCAGGGGTACGGCTTTTCATCATCCCCTTTTACGCCCAGTACATGTCCTCCAACCCCCGGTTCGACGATCTGAACGGCCTGCCAATGCTGAACATCCGGTACGTGCCCCTGGACAACTGGGTCAACGGGTTTTTGAAGCGGACCATGGACATAGCGGGCTCCGCGCTGGCGCTGGCGGTGCTGTCGCCGGTGATGCTGGTGTGCGCCGTGGGGGTGAAGCTGTCCTCGCCGGGGCCGGTGATCTTCCGGCAGGAGCGCATCGGCCGGGGCGGAAAGCCCTTCACCATGCTGAAATTCCGGTCCATGCGGGTGAACGATGAGTCGGACACGGCCTGGACCGGCGCGTCGGACGACCGGCGGACCCGGTTCGGCGCCCTTATGCGCAAGTGCTCCCTGGACGAGCTGCCCCAGCTGTGGAACGTGCTCCGGGGGGACATGAGCCTGGTGGGTCCCCGGCCCGAGATACCCCACTTCGTGGAGCAGTTCCGGGACGAGGTGCCCCTCTATATGGTCAAGCACCAGGTCCGGCCCGGGGTCACCGGCTGGGCCCAGGTCAACGGCCTCCGGGGGGACACGTCCATCCTGGAACGCATCGACCATGACATCTACTACATCGAGCACTGGAGCGTCTGGTTCGACATCCAGATCCTGCTCATGACGGTGTTCGGCGGGAAATTCATCAACAGCGAGGAACTGACCAGAGAGAAGGTGGAGCAGTGAAGACGGCGGGCAAGGTCCTCTTCACCGCGTCCACCTTCTCCCACATCCGCCGGTTCCACCTGCCGTACCTGCGGGCCATGGGGGAGAGGGGCTGGACGGTCCACGTGGCCTGCGGCGGCGCGGCGGAGGAGATACCGTATGCGGACCGGATCATCGCCCTGCCCCTGGAGAAGTCCATGACCGCGCCGGGGAACCTCCGGGCGGCGGCCATGCTGCGGCGGGAGATCAAAGGGGAGCGCTACAGCCTCATCTGCGCCAACACGTCTCTCGCGGCCTTTTTCACGCGCCTCGCGGTGAAGGGGATGAAAAACCGGCCCTATGTGGTCAACACGGTCCACGGGTATCTGTTCGACGATGACACACCGGCGCTGAGGCGCCGCGTCCTGCTCATGGCGGAGAAACTCACTGCCAGGGAGACGGATATGCTGCTGACCATGAACGCCTGGGACTATGAGGCGGCCAGAAAATACCGGCTGGGCCGGGATATCCGGGCCATCGCCGGTATGGGCGTGGACTTCGCCGCCCTGGACGCGGCCGGTCCTGCGGAGGGCCGGGCCCTGCGGCAGCGGCTGGGGGTGCCGGAGGACGCCTTCGTGCTGGTGTATCCGGCGGAGTTCTCCGCCCGGAAGAGCCAGGACGTGCTGCTGCGGGCCATGGCGCTGCTGCCGGAGAACGTGACGCTGGCGCTGCCCGGGACCGGGACGCTGCTGGAGAAGTGCAAGGCATTGGCCCGGGCACTGGGCGTGGACCGGCGGGTGATCTTCCCCGGGGAGATCGACGGCATGGGGCCGTGGTACGCCATGGCGGACGCCGCCGTCACCGCCAGCCGCAGCGAGGGGCTGCCCTTCAACGTGCTGGAGGCGCTGCACCGGGGCCTGCCCGTAGCAGCCAGCGCCGTGAAGGGCCACACGGATCTGATCCGGCCGGGGGAGAACGGCTATCTGTATCCCTACGGGGACAGCGAGGCCCTGGCCGCGGCGGTGAAAAGGCTGATGGCGCTGCCGCGGCCGGAGCGGGAGGCCATGGGCCGGGCGGCGTCGGCCTCGGCGGAGCCCTACAGCCTGGAGAGGGTGCTGCCCGCCTGGCCGGTGCTGCTGGACGGCTGATACACCCCTTGGCTCCCCCTTGGGGGAGCTGGCAGCGGCACGCAAGGGGCGCTGACTGAAGGGGGAAGACCGGGACGGGCGGCTTTATCCTTTCCCCCTACCGGCGCCGCCAAAGGCGGCGTCCACCTCCCCCCAAGGGGAGGCGAGGGGCTTGGCAGTAGACCTGCATGGGGGCAAGATCCCTAAAAGTGGATTTTTATTCTATATATCCACGTGAAAACAAATTTATATCCATTAGTTTTTACCGCGTTTCGGGCTGGAAACGC
>CANQIH010000064.1 GCA_947624035.1 uncultured Oscillospiraceae bacterium
GGGCACCAACGACCAGATCAAGGAGAGCCTCATCGGCGCCGGGACCAACGTGGTCACCGTGCAGCTTTACAAGGACAATTACGCCTACGACATGGAATACCAGGCCCCGCCGGAGGGCATCGTCCCCGTGACGGAGGAGACCCGCCAGGCCCTGCTGGACCTGGACCACGTGAAGGGCGTGAGCCTCTACTGCTGGCGTACGTACCTCTACGACAGCATCTACTACGGCAACACCGGCTTTGAGAGCGGCAGCATGTACGGCGTGGACCAGTACTACTTCGACACCAACGGCTACCGCCTGTGCTACGGGCGGCTGTTCCTGGAGTCGGACATGACCCGATATAAAAAGGTGTGCATCCTGGATTCCGCCGCCTGCACCACCCTGTTCGCCGGCAGCGACCCCATAGGCGAGACCCTGGAGATCAAGGGCGAGCCCTTCGTGGTGGTGGGCGTGGTGGAAAAGGGCGGCAGCAGTGACGCCATCATCGAGAACATCAACGATTACTACACCTACATGGGCTACGGCGCCCGGGGCTCGGTGTTCGTGCCGCTGGCGGACTGGCCCATCCTGTGGCGGTTCGACGAGCCCCAGAGCGTGTCCGTCCGGGCCGACAGCACCGACGCCATGACCGACATCGGCCAGGCGGCGGCGGAGCTTCTCACCGCCAGCCAGACCGCCCGGTGCGCCGACAAGACCTTCACCTACAAGAGCGACGACCTCATGGAGCAGGCCGCCCAGATGCAGGCCTACACCAACGCCACCAACAAGCAGCTTCTCTGGATCGCGGGCATTTCCCTGCTGGTGGGCGGCATCGGCGTCATGAACATCATGCTGGTGACGGTGACGGAGCGCACGCGGGAGATCGGCCTCAAGAAAGCCATCGGCGCGAAAAAGCGCCGCATCCTCTGGCAGTTTTTGACGGAGGCGGCGGCCCTGACCAGCATCGGCGGCATATTGGGCGTGGCGGCGGGCCTGGGCCTCAGCCGGTTCATATCCTCGGCCATGGGCACCCCCACGGCGGTGAGCTACCCGGCCATCGCGGTGGCCGTGGCGTTCTCCATGTTCATCGGCGTCATCTTTGGCATGATCCCCGCCGTGAAGGCGGCCAACCTCAACCCCATCGAGGCGCTGCGGCGGGAATAAGACAGCATAAACCCCCGGCTCCGACGAGCCGGGGGCATGAGGCAGTACGATATCATATTTGGGGAATGGCGCGGCGTTTTGCCGCGCCATTTGTCACGCCTGAAGCTGCTGTCTCAAAGCATCCTGCAATACCTGGGAGAAGTTGATGTTGCGTTCCTTCGCCGCGGCGTTCATCCACGCCGGCAAGGTCACGGTGCGGGTAACGGAGCTGTTCACCGCCGCCATGCGGATGGAGGGCATATACACCTCGACCATGGCGACGACCGCCCCATGCTCCGGGTGCAGGTCCTGGACCGGGGTGGGAGCGGGAACGGGCTTGCCCTCCTGCTCCAGACCGAAAAGGTGCAGCCCCATGGCCTCCTTCGCTCTTTTGAATGCTTCCTCGGAGGTATGTCCGCAGGGCAGACACCCGGGGAGGTCCGGGAACTCGATGGAGATACCATCATCGTCATAGGAGAAAAACGCCGGGTAGGTGTAATAGGCAGGGATGTTTGCGCTCATATCGATAGCTCCTTTCGTGTTGAGAGGGACGGCGGGTATCAAGGGAGCTTGATACCCGCTTGGCGCTCGATGCTTTTTACGGTCTTGATCGGGATGTCCTTCTCGGGGTGGGTCACGGTCACCAGTCCGGGCTTCGTGGGGTGTTTGAACTGATGGTGATCTCCCGCGCAGCGCACCTCATACCATCCATCCGCCGTGAGCAGTTGGATCATTTCCCTGGATGAGTGACCCTTCATGTATCCCCCTCCCGACGTAGTTATAGTAACACATATAAAAATATATGTCAATCATTGTGGACAAATATTATTATAGTTATTCTGTGTCATTCCTCTCCGCCGTGTCTATGCCCGAGAGGGTGATGATAAGGCGGCCGTTTTGATACTCCGCGTCCAGGGCGCCGCCCATGTCACGGACCAGGGTGCGGGCGATGGCCAGGCCCAGGCCCGTGGCGTTGCTGCCGCTCTCCACGGTGTAGAACCGGTCGAAGAGCCGCCCCACCTGGACCCCGTCCAGGCCCGGCGCGGCGTTTGAAAACCGCAGCACACCATCCGCCGTCAGCGCCACGGTCAGGTCCCCGGCGCTGTACTTGATGGCGTTGGAGAGGATGTTGGACAGCACCCGGCCCAGGGCCCGCCGGTCCACCCGCCGGACCACCGGCGCCTCCGGCATGGTCACCTCCGGCTCTATGCCCGCCTGGGTCAGGGCGCCGTAGTAGGCGGCCAGGGCCTCCTCCAAGGCGGCGTTCAGGCTCACGTCCTCCGGCCGGCCTGGCTCCTCCGCCGAGAGGATGACGGAGTAGCGGAAGAGCTCTTCGGTCAGCTCCTTCAAATGGGCCATCCGCCCGGCCATGATGTCCAGATACTGCCGGGCCTGGGGCGGCAGGTCCTCCCGGGCCATCAGGTCCATGTACCCGCTGATGGCGGTGAGGGGCGTGCGCAGGTCGTGGGAGATGTTGGTGACGGCCTCCTTCAGCTCCCGGTCCCCCTGGAGGTACCGGAGCCGCTGGGCCCGCAGGGTGCGCAGCTCCCGGTTCAGCCCCGCCGTGAGACGGCGCATATCCCTGCCCCCGGAGGGCAGGGATATGACCGTATTGGTATCCTCCGAGAGCTTTTCGGCAAGCTCCCGGAGGATGGCCCGGGCAGCCAGCCGGTCCGACAGGAGCATCGCCCCCAGGACGAGCGCCAGCCCGGCCAGTATGACGCAGAGGATGACCGGAAGCGTCATCGGCACCACCTTACCGTATGTCTTTTCGTTTGAACAAAATGAGCCCCACCGCCGTGGACAGGACCGCCAGGGCCGCCGAGTACGCCGGCATCCGGGGCGAGGCATCCAGCTCCATGTACCGGTATGCCTGGCAGCCGGGCAGGGCGTCGTAGAGGAACGTCACCAGCGCCCCGGCCTGGCCCGGCTCGTGGAACACCCACTGCTTCTGTCCGGCCTCGTCGATCATCATCTGCATGCCCCCGGCGGTGGCGGTCTCGTATGCGTCCTGGACCTGGATGGAGGCGAACAGCAGCGCCGCCATCAGCAGGATGAGGACCACCGCCAGCGCCGCCCGCCGCTGGACCAGCATGCACAGCGTCACACACAGGGCGCAGTACGCCGTCAGGAGCAGCGCCGTCCCGCCCAGGGACAGCGCCAGCGTTTTCGCGTCCGGCGCGGGGGCGTTTTGCAGCATCCAGCCCAGCCGGGGCGCACCGGCCAGCAGACAGACCAGGTACAGCGTCAATGCTGCCAGAAGGCTCGCGGCCAGGGCCGCCAGATAGACGCTCACGCGCCCGTGTCCGGCGATGAGTTTATTGCGCATGGCGCCGCCGGCGTGCTCCGCGCCGAAAAAGAGGCTGAACACCGCCGCCAGGACGACGCCCATCAGGAGCCCGGGCCCGCACAGAGGCTGGCCCCAGGCGGCGGGACCGGCGCCGTTTTGTATATCGCCCGCGGCGCTGCCGGAGAGTCCCAGGCCCATGGGGACCATGGCGGCCAATGCCAGCAGGAACACGGGGCTTTTCCACAGCCTTGCCAGGTGGGAGCGGATGAGACTTGTCATAGCCGCCGCCCCCTCACTTGATGTCCTTCCGGCGGAAGGCGATCATGCCCCCGGCGGTGGACAGGAGCGATATCAGCAGGGAGAAAAGGCACATCCGCACCGGGTGGACGATCATGTTGAAGTTGTACGCCAGGGCCTGGCCCGTGGGGAGAAGGTCCGCCGCCAGCTGGTATAGCTCACGCTCCCGGCCCCGGAGATAGTCCGGGTTCGGCATGTCCGAGGCATCCCGGATCTGGCCGGAGGCGTCCATCATCATGCCCTGGAAAAACTCCTGCTCCTCCAGCCGGCCCTCCACCGTGGCGCTCACCGCGAGGCCCCCCAATGTGGCCAGCAGCAGCACCACCGCCAGCAGCGCCTTGCGGCTGATGAGCATGGCGCCCAGGGTGCACAGGGAGCACAGGGCCGCCGCCATGAGAAGCTCCCCGCCCAGGGTCAGGGCCAGCGTGCGGGGGGCGACCCCCAGCCCCTCGGTGACGGAGGGGCCGAAGACGGCCACCGGCAGGAAATAGGCCGCCACCATCAGAAAACAGGCGGCAAGGCTCAGCATCAGGCTGGAGAGATACACCGCCGGGCGGGAGCAGCCGGCCGTGAGCTTGTTTCGTATGACGCCGTGGTCGTACTCCGTGCCCAGAAACAGGCCGCAGAACACCGCCGGCAAAAACGCTGTGGCGATGCAGTGGTAGCGGCACAGGTCGTACATGAAGTAGACGACCCCTTCCTGGCCGCCCTCCCAGGCGCTGTGGCAGACCACGCCGCCCCAGAAGACCATGAACACCACGCCTAGCCAGAACACCGGGGCCTTCCAAAGGCGGGCGAAGCCCGCTCTTAAAAGCTTACCCATGGCCGCCTCCCACCAGGGAGACGAAGTAGCTCTCCAGGCTCTCGTCCCGCTCCCGGATGTCCAAAAGCTCGCAGCCCTCCGCCGACAGCGCCGCCGTCAGCCGGGAGACAGGCATCTTCCGGTACACGTCCGCGGTCTCATCGTCCAGTATCTTGTATTCCGCGCCCATGGCGTCCAGCACCCGGGCCAGGGCCCGGACGTCCGTCACCGTGAGGCGCACGCACTTGCGGCAGGCGGCCTCCAGCTCTTCGGCGGACAGCTCCTTCACCATCCGGCCCCGGTCGATGAAGCCGTAGTGGGTGGCGAGGCGCGAAAGCTCGTCCAGGATGTGGCTGGATATGAGCACCGTGATCTGCCGCTCCCGGTTGAGCTTCAATATGAGCTCCCGTATCTCGATGATGCCCTCCGGGTCCAGGCCGTTCACCGGCTCGTCCAGCACCAGAAAGTCCGGGTCCCCGGAAAGGGCCACGGCGATGCCCAGCCGCTGCTTCATGCCCAGGGAGAAGTGCCGGGCCTTCTTTTTCCCCGTGTCCCCCAGACCCACCAGCTCCAGCAGCTCGTCCACGCCCTCGAAGGAGGGCAGGCCCAGCACCCGGTACTGCTGCTTGATGTTGTCCCGGGCGGTCATGTCCAGGTAGATGGAGGGCGTCTCCACCACAGCGCCCATGCGCCGCCGGGACCGGCTGACGTCCCTATCGGTGTGCTTCCGGCCGTAGAGGGTATACCCGCCGGACGTGGGGGCCTGGAGTCCGCAGATGAGCCGGATGAGGGTGGTCTTGCCGGCGCCGTTTCGGCCCACGAAGCCGTATATGCCCCCCTTGGGCACGTTCATGGTGAGGCCGTCCAGGGCCTTGAAGTGGCCGTAGCGCTTGGATAGGCCTGTGGTCTGCAATACATAGTCCATGCTTCTGACCTCCTTGCGCTCCCATCCTACCGCCGGCCACCCACGAAAACGGCAAACGGGCCGGTTAAGATATAGTTAAGATTTTTCCTCCCCCGCCTCCCGGAGCCGAAAGCCGATGCCCCACACCGCCTCGATGATGTCCGGGGCCCCGGCCTGGCGCAGCTTTTTCCGCAGGTTGCTCACGTGTATCTTCAAAGAGCTCTCGGTGCAGTCCGGGGTGTCCAGGGCGATGCGGTCCAGGATGAGGCTCTTGGTCACCACCTGCCGGGGGTTCTGCATGAGAAGCTTCAAGATCGCGTATTCCGTCCGGGTGAGGCGCACGCTCCGCTCCCCCACGGTGACGGTCCGCTCGGCGGTGTCCAATGTCACGCCCTCCCACACCAGGCGCGGCGACGTGCCGCTCAGGGCGGCGAGGCGCAGCTGCACGGCGATGCGGGCCAGAAGCTCCCTTGTGTCGAAGGGCTTCGTGAGGTAGTCCGCCGCCCCGGCCATGAGAAGGCTCACCTTGTCCTGCACGTCCACCTTGGCGGACACCACGATCACCGGGATGCCCTGGATCTTCGGCAGCAGCTCCTCCCCGGAGAGGCCCGGCAGCATCAGGTCCAGCAATATGAGGTCAGGCCGCTGCCGCTCCAGGAGCATCACGGCCTCCGTGCCAGAATACGCCCGGATCACGCCGTACCCCTCCCGGGTCAGCACCTCCGTGACCATGTCGCTGATATATACGTCGTCGTCGATGACCGCGATGGTGACCATTGCCGCGCCTCCCCTCGTTTTGTCAACAGTATACCCCATGTGTCAAGGAGGAAAAAGTTGTCTAACCGACCGGTTCGTGGTATGATGGTGGGGTAAAGACAGAAACGGGGGATGGATATGTTCTGCAAACGCGACGACGGCCTGGGCACGATATTCGTGCCGTACATGCTGGCCGCCCTGCTCCCCACGGTGCTGTGCGTCCGGGCTCTGCACCTCGCCGGCTTCGCCCTGTTCGCCGCCGCGGTGGGCCTGTTCCTGGCCTGGACGGTTGGAGCGCTGCTCATCTACATCATCTTCGTCTGGTTCGTGAGCCTGACGGTGGACCTGGATGAGCCCGTGACGGAGGACCACCCCTTCTACCGGTCCATCGTGCTCAGCATCATCGGCCTTCTCTGCCGCATCGGGCGCATCCGCATCCATTTGAAGGGCGCGGAGAACATCCCGGAGGGGCGGTTTCTCCTGGTGGGCAACCACCGATCCAACTACGACCCCATCGTCACCGTCTGGGCCCTGCGGCGGCGGAAGATGGGCTTCATCACCAAGCCGGAGAATTTGAAAATACCCATCGTGCGGACCATCCACGCCGCCAACTACCTCTCCATCGACCGGGAGGACCCCCGGAAGGCCGTGGCCACCATCCGGGCGGCGGCGGACCTGCTGCGCCGGGACGTGGTGGATATCGGCGTGTACCCCGAGGGCACCCGCAGCAAGGCCAAAGCCATGCTGCCCTTCCACAACGCCGTGTTCAAGATCGCCCAGCAGGCCCAGGTGCCTATCCTGGTGGCCGCCATCACCGGCACGGAGGACATCTCCAAAAACCTCCCCTGGCGCCACACGGACGTCACCCTGTCCCTCTGCGGCATCATCAATGGGGCGGAGGCCAAGACCAGCTCCACGAAGGACCTGGGCGATAGGGTCCGGGCCATGCTGGAGGCGGAGATGGGGGACCGGTGAGGCCCCTGGAAATACCCCCTTTGCAAAACGGGAAATGTGTGATATAATCATTATCTACCACTGAAAGACAGGTCATCCGAAAGGAGGGGCGCAGCGTGAACAAGAAGGCAAAAGCCGCCGCCGGTGTGGCCGCAGCGGTGATCGCCGCCGGCACCGCCGTGAACGTGGCGTTCGACCCCCAGGAGCTCATCCACAGCGCCGATTATCTCGCCAGCCACACCCAGGTCGTCCAGCAGGCCAAGCAGAGCGGCGAGACCGTTTTGGCGGAGTATCCCGACGAGGAGCGCATGTCCCTGGCCGACGCGGTGCGGGGCTGGTTCATCCGCCTGCCCGTGGTGCTGAAGGCCTCCATATTGCTGCCCCTGTGGGGCATCGGCGCGCTGCCCGTGGCCATCGGCACGGCCCTGGCCCCCGTGTGGGCCCAGGTGCTGGGCTTCCTGGCCCAGGTGGGCATCCTGCTGGGCCTTTTCTGCGGCGTATATAAGCTGCTGTTCCCCGGCAAGAAGCTCTCGAACCTCTTCAAGAAAAAGAACCTCCGCTGGCTCTGCGCCGGCGCCATGGTGCTCACCGCCGTGAACGTGCTGCTGGGCCAGCTATGGGCCGGGTGGCCGGTGCTGCGGACCCTGCTGGTGGCGGCCGCGGGCCTGGGGGTGCTGTGCGTCCTCTGGAAGCGCCTCTGCGGAAAGTTCAAGGCCCCTGAGCCCGACGTGGTGAAGACCGAACTGGTGCTGGAATACTGAGTTTTTTAATGAATTCTTAATTTTGCGTCGAAAACGCCCCGGAAAGCTCTTCCGGGGCGTTTTTGGTTTGAATCGCCATGGGCGATGTGGTATATTATTGATGAATATAAACCCTTTCGAGAGAGGTATAAAAATGAGCGAGTGCAACAACAACTGCGAATCCTGCGGCGTCAGCTGCGACCAGCGCCAGGCCCCCAACAGCTTCCAGGAGAAGCTGAACGACCGCTCCAAGGTGAACAAGGTCATCGCCGTGGTCAGCGGTAAGGGCGGCGTGGGCAAGAGCATGGTCACCTCCATGCTGGCCATCAGCGCCGCCAAGGCGGGCAAAAAGGTGGCCGTGCTGGACGCGGACATCACCGGCCCCTCCATCCCCACCGCCTTCGGCATCCACGACCGGCCCGTGGGGGACGGGACCGCCATCTTTGCCCTGGAGAGCCGCGGCGGCATCAAGGTCATGAGCATCAACCTGCTGCTGGAGAACGAGACCGACCCCGTGGTGTGGCGGGGGCCCATCATCGCCGGGACGGTGAAGCAGTTCTGGACCGACGTGGTCTGGGGCGACATCGACTATATGTTCGTGGACATGCCTCCCGGGACCGGCGACGTGCCCCTGACGGTGTTCCAGTCCCTGCCGGTCAGCGGCGTGGTGGTGGTCACCACCCCCCAGGACCTGGTGGGCATGATCGTGGAGAAGGCCGTGAACATGGCCAAGATGATGAACGTGCCGGTGCTGGGTCTCGTGGAGAACATGGCGTATTACGAGTGCCCCTGCTGCGGCCAGCGGCTGCCCATCTTCGGGGAGAGCCACGTGGAGGAGCAGGGCCTGCGCCTGGGCGTGGGCAACACCGTGAGCCTGCCCCTGGACCCCACCCTGGCCGCCGCCTGCGACCAGGGCAAGGTGGAGGACGCGGACGTGTCCGCCATCTGGGAGTTCAGCCAAAGGCTGTAAGTCCGAAAATTGAGGCAGGCCAGCGGCCCCCTCTGACGAGGGGGCTGTCGCCGCGCAGAGCGCGGCGACTGAGGGAGAGAAGCTAAAATCTCTCCCTCCGTCCCGGCTGACGCCGGGCCACCTCCCTCGTCAGAGGGAGGCTTTAGCCTGGCGGTGACTTGGACGACTACCAGCCCCTCGGCTCCTCGTCGGCGCACGCGGCAATAGGTCATGACCCGGCGCAAGCGCCGGGCCCTGAATATTGCGCGGCGCCTCCTCTCCCCAAAGGGCAAGCGTGCCCTTTGGGGACCCCATTAGGGAGCTGGCGCGGCGCTTGCGCCGCGACTGAAGGGGGGAAACGGAGGGGGGCAGTTTGCTGACCTTTCACCCTTCCGCCCCCTTCGGGGGCACCTCCCCTCAAGGGGAGGCAAGGGGGTCGGCAGTGGAGCACCCCCAAGGGGAGGCAAGGGGGTCGGCGGTGACTTGGATGATTGCCGCACCTTACCCCAAACACAGACAGAGAGGACATCATATGATACGCATTCTGGTCGTGGAGGACGAAAAGCCCATATCCGATCTCATCCGCATGAGCCTGCAGAAGTCCGGCTATGAGTGCGCCTGCGTCTACGACGGCCTGGCCGCCGCGGACAAGCTGGACCAGGAGCGGTTCGACCTCGTATTGCTGGACGTGATGCTGCCCGGCGTGGACGGCTTCGCCCTCATGGACTACATCCGGCCCATGGACATCCCGGTGATCTTCCTCACCGCCAAAAACTCGGTGGACGACCGGGTGAAGGGCCTCAAGATGGGGGCGGAGGACTACATCGTCAAGCCCTTCGAGATACTGGAGCTGCTGGCCCGGGTAGAGGTGGTCCTGCGCCGGTACAACAAGCTGGACGCCATGCTCCACGTGGGCGGCCTGGACATCGACACCCGGTCCATGACCGTGAGCCGGGACGGGGCGGACATCCCCCTCACCAGCAAGGAGTACGACCTGGTGCTGCTGTTCGCCCGGAACCCGGGCATGGCCCTGTACCGGGAGACCATCTATGAGCGGGTCTGGGGCGGAGACTACATCCCCGGCAGCCGCACGGTGGACCTGCACGTCCAGCGGATGCGCAAGAAGGTGGGCTGGGAGGACCGGCTCGTGGCCATCCCCAAGGTGGGATACCGTCTGGAAGCATGAAGTTCCGGCTTCGTCTGATGCTCAGTATCGTGATGCTCCTGGCCCTGGTGTTCGGGGCCGGGGGCAGCATCCTCATATCCGTGTCCTTCGGCCAGTCCATGGCCGGGGAGAAGACCGCGGCCCTGCGCAGCTACCGCATGATCGAGACGGCCATGGTCCTGGCCAACAGCATATCCTCCCAGACCGGCTACGACGACCTCACGGACACCCTGCGCCAGCTGGACAGCCAGAGCGACGCCCCATGGCGGGGCCTGCGCCTCCGGGACGGGGACAGGGACCTTTACCGCAGCGGCGCCCTGCCCTTTGAGGACGGCGGCG
>CANQIH010000065.1 GCA_947624035.1 uncultured Oscillospiraceae bacterium
GTCCCCCAGGGAGTCCGCCGCCGTGGCCATCATCACCTTGGAGTCGATGCGCCGGCCTATGTTCCGGTTGAAAAGGCCCAGCCACAGCTTCACGGCTACGGACAGCAGCAGAAAGAGAAATGGGAAAAGCGCAAAGGATAGGTCCCCCGGCTTCCCGATCCGGCCCACGCTGCTTTTGAACAGGGAGAACCCCACCTCGATCACCAGAAACGCCACGATGAAGGCCGCGATATACTCCATCCGGCCGTAGCCGAAGGGGTGCTTGCTGTTGGCGGGCCTATCCGCCAGCCTGATGCCGGCAAAGCCGATGATGCCGGAGGCGGCGTCGGAGAGGTTGTTGAAGGCGTCCGCCACCACGGCGATGCTCCCCATCACGAGGCCAATGGTCATCTTCACCGCGAACAGGAGCGCGTTGCACACGATGCCCACAACGCTGGCCAGCGTCCCGTACCTGGCGCGCACCGCGGGGTCCTGGGCGTTCTCATAGCCGCGCACGAAGGTGCGCACAAGAAGCTCTGTCAACCGCTGTCTCCTCCCATTCGTTCACGTTCCGGCTTATCCGACAATACCTCTGCCGGTGTGACCTTATCGACCGTATTTCCGTGCCCACGCGCCGTCCCGGGGGCCGGGCCCGCCGGGCTGGCAGACGCTGTAGAGGTCCTCCGCGACCTCCAGGATCACGTCCTTCAGCTCCAGGGCGTCGGTGAACCGCCGGGGGATGGCGCCGTAGCCCAGGGAGGCGCCAAGGATGTTCCCGGCGATGGCGCCGGTGGAGTCGCTGTCGCCGTCGTGGTTGACCGCGGCCACGACGCCCTTTTCAAAATCGCCGGCGTATCTCAGCGCGCAGTACACGGCGATGGCCAGGGCCTCGTCTCCTACCCAGCCCTCGCCCAGACTGCGGATGGCGTCCAGGTCGTCCGTGCTCCCGGCGGAGAGGCCGGCTGCCCTTTGGGTGAGCGCCAGCAGCCCGTCCAGGTGCCTGGCCTTGGGGAAGAGCGCCGGCATGGCGTCCATGGCGTCCCGGACCGCGTCTGCGATACTGTCGCCCTGTCCGGCGATCCGCCAGACGATGTGGGCCAGCATGGCCGCCGGGAGATACCCCAGCTCGTGCCCATGGGTCAGAGCGGCGGCCAGGGCGCCGGTCATGGCGGCCTGGTCCGGCGTACAGCCCCTGCCGCAGAAGTACAGGCCCGCCGGCGCCGCGCGCATGACCCCGCCGCAGCCCTTACTGTGGTTCAGGGGGCGCTCCATGGTACCATTGCCGCCCTGGGCCAGGGCGGACATACAGGTGTTGCCCGGCGCCCGGCGGTGGAACAGGCCAGGGACGTCCGCCAGCCACGAGCTGCGCGCCCCATCCGTCAGCGGATACCGCTCGGTCTGGGTCCGGTACCAGTCCCGGTAGCTGGCCGCGATGCAGCTGGCATAGTCCCCCGTGACGCTGCCGGCCGTCAGGAGCCCCGCGGCGGTGAACAGCGTCATCTGGGTGTCGTCGGATATCTCACCCACGCCGTGCCGGAGCTCGTATCCGGTGATGCCCCTCGGGCCGTATCGATGGAATATGGACGAGGCGGACATGAACTCCACCGTATAGCCCAGGGCGTCGCCCGCGGCCCCGCCTATGAGGCAGCCTTTGAATGTGTCCAGATCGCGCATAGTGGCCCTCCTTTGCAAACGTAATCAGCGGGCGGCGAACGGCTTCAGAAATTCCCGTTCCGCCGCCTTCATTTGTTCCGCGAAATCGTCATAGCCGTCCGCGTCCTGGGGTATCCGCAGGCCGTGCTTGATGACGCAGATATCCTCCCGGGGCTCGCCTTGTTCCCGCTGATGACCTTCTGCCGGTCGCATGATCTGTAGCCAGGCGTTGCGGAGACGACGAGCTCCGCCTCGTCCTTGACCTTGTCCAGCAAACGATCCCCGTAGGGCTTTCCCCTGATGAACTCTAAGGTATGGCGCACCAGCACCGTCAGGCCGTTGTCATAGGATAACTCCCGCGTGCTGTAGGCGGCGTTCCCGAGAAATGGGGTGTTCAAAAGAATACATATGAATGTATAGCTCTCCCGGTCTTCGGCGGCGCGGCTCTCACAGCAGCGCCATGAACGCCCGCACGGCCTGTTCGTACCGGTCCCGGTCCGCGATGTAGCTGATGCCGTGGCCCGCGCCGGGGAAGGTGTAGAGGAGCTTCGGCGCCGGGCAGGCGCCGTACAGCGCCCGGCTCATATCGCAGGGCACGAACCGGTCGTCCTCCCCGTGGATGATGAGCACCGGCACCTTTGCCTTTCGTATCTCCGCAAGGGCGGTGGTCTCATGGATATCGAACCGGCCGAAGAGCCGGGCTCCGGCGGCGATGAAGGGGAACAGCACCGCCGGGGGCACGTGATCGTCCCGGCAGACCTTTTTTATGATCTCCGCCGGGGAGGAGTAGGGGCTGTCGGCCAATATGCCCACAACTGCCTCCGGCAGGTCCAGCCCGGCGGCCATGAGCACCGTGGCCGCGCCCATGGACACCCCCGCCAATGTGATGGGTACCCCGGGAAACCGCGCCGCGGCGTACCGGGCCCAGCAGAGGCAGTCCTGCCGCTCCTTGATACCGAAGGTGATGGTGGACCCGCCGCTCTTCCCGTGGGCCCGCTGGTCCGCCACCAGGGTGTTGAGGCCCATCTCCCGGGCCAGCTTGTTGCCGCCGCAGAAGTCCCGGATGGCCGTGCCACGCCAGCCGTGGAGCTGTATCTGGATGGGTGCGCCGTTCTTCACATGGTAGTACCGGCCGAAGAGCCGGGTGCCGTCATAGGATGTTATGTAAACTTCCTCATAGGGGATGGCGTCCATCTCCCGGATGAGGGCGGTCATAGTGTCCCGGTCCTTCTGGTACTGCTCCCCGGCGGGGATATCGTAGATGTCCTCATGGCGCCAGGGGGGCGACCAGAAGGGGATGGCGTAGGCGATCCACAGAAGGGTCAGGACAGCGGCGGCGATGCCGGTAAACCACATCATGGCCGCACCTCACAGTCTGTCCCGGCGGGGCATGCCGCCCTTCCGCCGCTGCTGGCGGTCATAGCAGGACTGGCACAGCCGGCCCCGGGTGTGCAGGGGCAGGGCCCTGTTGCACACGGGGCAGAAGCGGATGTTGTTTTTCAGGTTGTGGAGCAATATCTGGTTGATCTCGTCGGCCACCCGTTCCCGCTCGTCGTAGAGGGCGTCACGGTCCACCGGGCACTCAAAGGCCTTGGCGAAGGAGAAGAACAGGTCCAGCTTCCGGCAGTATAGCTCCAGCTCCGGCAGGGTGTAGGCCTTCTCCCTGGGGGGCAGGGTGGGCTGCTCCACGTCCTCCCCGGCGGCCCAGGTCCGCAGGAACTGGTAGAAAAGCTGGTTCAGGGGGTCCTCCGTCTCGTCATAGGGGATGTTGGCGGCCCGGAGCTCCTGCTCCCTGGTGAGCTGGAAGCCCGCGTTGCGCAGGCGGCTGATGACGGTGATGTACCGGCTGATGTCCAGCTTCACGTAGGGCGCGGGGGTGGGCATCCGGCTCCAGATCTCCAGCACCTCCAATAGGTCGAAGTCCACGTTCACAATGAGGTCGGAAAAGCCCACCACGGCCTGGTCCAGGGGCGGCACCACCGACTCCAGCCCGGCCCGGATGAGGCTCAGGTTCTCCATGGCGCCCACGTAGCCCTTGTCGTACATGCCGTAGCGGCCGGCCCGGCCGGCGATCTGCTGTATCTCGCTGGGGAGAAGGGGGCGGCGCTCCTTGCCGTCGAACTTCTCCGTGTCCATGAAGATGATGCGCCGGATGGGCAGATTGAGGCCCATGCCGATGGCGTCCGTGGAGACCACGTACTCCATCTCCCCCCGGAGGAAGCCCGCCACCTGCTTGCGGCGGGTGGCGTAGGGCAGGGCGCCGTAGATGATGGCCGGCTCCTTGCCCCGGCTGCGCAGGTCCTCCGCCACGCTCAGCACCCCCACCTTGGAGAAGGTGATGAGGGCGTCCCCGGGCCGGACGGCGGAGTAGTCGATCTGGCGCTCCATGCAGATGAGGGGCGTCTTGCGATGGTGTTCCACGATCTCGTAGCTGTCGCCGCAGCTCTCGATGAGCCGCACCAGCAGGCCCTGGGCCTCCGGTGCGGCGCACAGGTGGACCTCCGGGGCCCGGACGCCCAGGATGGCCCGGGTCCAGGCGTAGCCCCGGGCGCTGTCGGATATCATCTGGCACTCGTCGATGACGGCGGCCTCGTATTCCCGGCCCAGGTCCAGCTTTTCCGCCGTGGCGGCCACGTGGGTGTCGCTGGGGGTGCGGTCCTCCTCCTCGCCGGTGGTGAGGGAGCAGGCCACGCCGTAGTCCAGCAGCAGCTCCTGGGCCTCCAGGGCCAGCAGCCGCAGGGGGGCCAGGTACACGCCGGTCCGGGCCCGGATGAGCCGCTGGAACCCGGCGTAGGTCTTGCCGGTGTTGGTGCCGCCGACGTGCACCACGAAGTGGCGGCGCATGGCCCGGGCCTCGGGGTACTCGTCCTTGGGGTTCAGGGTGGTCAGCACCTGCAAACTGGTGCGGATGGCCTGGGGGACGTATTTGACCGAGTAGACGTAGCCCAAGCCCCGGGACAGCAGGTCCTGGACGGGGAAGTCCTCCATGGCCAGCAGGGCGTCCGCCTGGGCCTCCGGCTGGGCTGCCTGGAAGGCCGCCAGCTCCCGCTCCGCCAGGGCCAGCAGCACGGGCACGTACTTCTCCTTCAGCTTGTCCGCCTGGCGAGAGGCGGCGTTGGCCCCCAGCCAGGGGGCGCCGGTGATGAAATTCTTTATGACCCGGTCCGGCTTGACGCCGGGCGTGTCTGTCTCCAGGGAGTAGAAATTGGAGATGCGGCCCAAGGCTTGGCTGGGGCTGAGGCTGCCGGCCTTGATGGCGTTGGGCAGCTGGCGCAGTATGGCCTCGTGGTATTTTTCCGCCAGGGCGGTCACCGGGCCCTCCGGCTTTTCGGCGTCCGCCCACAGCTCCCACAGCAGGGCGGCGGCATTGTCGATGGCGTCCAGGTCGTTGGCCAGCGTCATGCTCCGCTGGCGGGTCACCGCCGCGGCCTTGTTGCCGGCCGTTACCTTTTGGAACCGCTCGGTCCGCTCCGCCTCCAGCACCGTGGCGGTGGACCAGATCTTGAAAGTGCCGTTGGGCTGATGGCGGAGAGAGGGCGGGGGCAGCAGCTCCTTGATGAGGCCGTTGGTCCAGCCCCGGCTCTTCAGTGCGCCGAGGTCCAGCCAGGCTTTATTCTTGCTCACGGCGCACCTCCTTTAACAGACTATCCCTTAGTTTAGCACAGGTTTGGCACATCCATCAATAAAAGAATGGGGACCGGCTGGAAACCTCCAGCCGGTCCGGCCTGCTTTGTCAGTATATGAAGCCCCGCTCGGGCTCGGAGAACTGCTGCACACGGTGGGTGTACACGTCCATGGCCTCCTCCTCGAAGGCCAGATGGGGCTCCTGCACGCCCATGAGCCGCAGCAGATACTTGGCGAAGGGCGGGTTCAGCACCACCAGCGGGCCGATGAGGTACGTGGCCATCAGGTTATTCTGCCGGATGCCCTCGGGTATCACGCCGGGGTTCAGCCCCGCGCCCCGGACCGTGGTGAAGAGGCCGTCGCCGTTGTCGCCGTAGGAGTGGCCGAACTGGCTCTTGAAGCCCACGATGTCCATGTCCTCCAGCTTGCCCAGGTACAGGGAGTTGTAGCGGTTCATCATGTGCCGGTCCGAGTGGATGGGGAACAGGCCCAGCATCTTCTCCAGGGTGCCGTCCTCGTTCTCGATGTACTTGCCGAATATCTCCATGGCGTTGCCGGTGATGAGGATGAGGCCCCCGTCCGCGATGCGCTTCACCAGGCCCTCCATGTGGGGCTCAAAGGTGTCCCGGACGATGGACTGGCCCCGCTCGGTGGTGCCGCCCATGTACACCAGGGCGATGTCCTCATGGATGAACCGGGGCTCCTCCGCGAGGGAGGTCTTCACCACCTCCGCGCCGCAGGAGCGGGCCAGGTATTCGGCGTTCGCCAGGTCGCCGTAGAGGTTGCATATCTCGGGATACAGGACTTCTATCTTCATTTTGCCGCCTCCTCCGCCAGCTTCTTCACCTTGTCCCGGACCTTGTAGGCCAGGGCCAGGGAGTCGGTGCCGTAGAATATATAGACCTGGCTGCCGGGCTCGAAGTGCAGAAGCTCCGTGGCGGCGAACTCGTCCTCCTCGCAGGTGATCCGGTCCGCCGGCACCCCGGCCAGCAGCAGCCGCAGCCGGTAGTCCCGGGCCCGGGGGCCGGTGGCCACCAGGTGGGTGATGTTCTCGTCGTTCAGAAACTCAAAGTCGCAGTCGTACAGCCAGCAGACGTTCTCCGACCAGTGCTTCTCGTCCCCCAGACAGTTCATCATGAGAAAAAGCTCCTTGCGGCCGGGCTGGTGGGAGACGTAGTCGCAGGCCCGGGAGCAGGCCAGGGCGTTCTTCTCCTTGGCCATGTGCATGATGAGGTCCACATTGCCCACGTGCTCCAGGTTATACCGGGTCAGCACGATGTGGGTCCGGCTCATGTACTCCGCGATCTTCTCGTGGGTCATGCCCAGCTCCCGGAGGGTCGCGGCGGCGGTGACCATGTTGTAGATGTTGAACACGCCGTTGGACAGCAGACGGTAGGTGTAGGACCCGCGCTCGTCGGCGATGGTCATGGTCATCTTCTCCAGGTCCACGTCCCGGCCCTCATAGTCATACTCCGGGGCCTTGAAGCCGCACTTGGGGCAGTAGGCCTTGCCGATGTGGTGGTAGCGGAGGTACTCGTACTTCAGGTCCGTGTTGCAGTTGGGGCAGATGCGGTTGTCGTTGATGAGGTTGACGCACTCCGTCACGTCCGTGGCCATGCGCCGGATGCCGAAGTACACCCGGGGATTCTGGGGCGCCACGGAGGAGGCGATGAGGTCGTCCGCGTTCAGCACCAGCTTCGTCTCCGGGGGGATGCTGTCCGTGAGGAACTGGGCGATATAGTGGGGGTGGGCGTTTCGCATGATGGAGTCCCGGAACAGGTTCGTGATCACCACCATGTCCGGCTTCACGTAGGGGTAGATGCGCTTGGAGGACCGCTCGTCGATCTCCAGCACGGCCGCGTGGTACTTGGGCTGGTTGAAGATGCTGGCGCCGTTTATGAGGCTCGTGGAGATGCCGGAGATGATGTTGGAGCCAAAGCGGTTGTCCAGCACCTTCTTGCCGTCCATCTCCAGGATGTCGCAGAGAAGGTTGCAGACCGTGGTCTTGCCGTTGGTGCCCGTGACGGCGATGACCTTCTCGGGCTTGCAGACGTATTTCAGGAAGTCCGGGCAGATCTTCAGCGCCAGCTCCCCGGGGAAGTTGGTGCCGTTGTGGCCGGTGATCTTCAAAAGGGGCTTGGACAGCTTGGCCGCCCACAGCGCGGCGATGAATTTCAGCTTGCTCATGTTCATACCCTATGCTTTCCCGCCAAAGGCGGTTTTGTCGTTATGTTCACCAATGCAGTATAATACAGTATATCCCGAAAGTCAAATGCCCCGCAAAAAAAGAGCGCCGGGCTCTACAAATGGGCCTGCCCGTGGTATAATAACCGCAGAGCGGCTATTATACATCAATTTAAGGCGTTTTGCTCCCGCCTGTCGGCGGAACCGCAAAACATGCCGTTTATACCACGCCCCCTGCCGGGGCCGTGGTATAATTAATCCAAACCAACGGGAGGTGGGCGCCATGAAGCTGCTGCTGACGGGCTTTGAGCCCTTTGACGGGGAGGATGTCAACCCGTCCTGGCTGGCCGCGGAGCGGGTCCCGGACCGGGTCGGGGATGTGGATATCGTGAAGGCGCGGATACCCACGTCCTTCGCACGGTCCCTAGATGTGCTGCGGGCGGCCATGGCGCGGGAGGCGCCGGACGCGGTGCTGTGCCTGGGCCAGGCCGGGGGCCGCAGCGCCATGACGCCGGAGCGGGTGGCCGTCAACGTGGACGACGCCCGCATCCCGGACAACGACGGCGCCCAGCCCGTGGACGAGCCCGTTGTCCCCGGCGGCCCGGCGGCCTATTTTGCCACCCTGCCGGTGAAGGCCATGGTCCGTGCCATCCGGGAGGCGGGGGTACCGGCGGAGCTGTCCAACACCGCGGGCACCTTCGTGTGCAACCACCTCATGTACGGGCTTTTGCACATCCTGGCCGCGGAGCGGCCCGCCGTCCTGGGCGGGTTCATGCACGTGCCGTACCTGCCGGAGCAGGCGGCGGGGAAGGACGCTCCCAGCCTGCCCCTGGACGGCATCGTCCGGGGCCTGGAGGCCGCCATCGCCGCCATCGGGGACGATGTAAAATAGATATGACACACCCCCGCCGGTCCGGCGGGGGTGTGGTTTACATCGTTTTCAGCAGTTCCTCGCAGGAGCTCAGCAGCGCAGGGATGTCCCGGTTCAGCGTTTCCCACACGGATGGCACGTCGATGGCGCCGTAGGCGTGGACGTAGAAGTTCCGGGTGTCCTTGATGATGCGCCAGGGGACGCCGGGGGCCAGCCGCTTCGCCTCGTCGGATAGCTGGCCCGCCAACTCTCCAATTTGTACGATACACATGCAACAGGCGTCCTGAAAGAGATGGTCCCGTTGAAAGAGCGCGTAGTCGTGATGGCAGCGCTCCAGGTTCTCACCGATGCGCTGGCAGTACTCGGCGATCTTTGTCAATATCCGGCGGTCACGGCTGTCCATAGAGCGTCACCTCATGTTCCTGTATGGCCGCGAGAAACGCGGGGTCGGCGCTGTCGGTGGTGACCAGGTCCACCGGCAGATGCAGGGCGTCCTCCACGGCCAGGCGAAAGCCGCACAGCTGGAAAAGCGTGGTCAGGCTGCCCTTTTCGATCTTCAGGTCCACGTCGCTGTCCGCCGTGGCGGAGCCGTTGGCATAAGAGCCGAACAGGGATACGCGCCCCACGCCGTGGCGCCGGGCGATGGGGTCGATGATGCGCCGAAGCTCCTCGATGGAGTAGGGCATGCCGTTCACCTGCCTTTCGATAAGAGTATACCACACAGTTCAGGAAATGAAAAGACCACCCCCGCCGGATGTCCGGCGGGGGTGATGGTTACCATAATTATTTTGCCTTGGGGTTGAAGCTGTCCTTCAGGGCCACGGCCCGGTTGAACACCAGGTGGCCGGGCTCGGAGTCCTTGCTGTCCACGGCGAAGTAGCCTGTGCGCAAAAACTGGAAGCTCTCGGGGGCCTTGGCCTCCGCCAGGGACCGCTCCACCTTGCAGCCGGTGAGCACCTCCAGGGAGTCGGGGTTCAGGCACTGGAGGAAGTCCGGCGCGGCGTCGGGCTCCGGGTCGGAGAAGAGGTTGTCGTAGAGGCGCACCTCCGCGTCCTCACAGTCAGCGGCGTTGACCCAGTGGATGGTGCCGCCCTTGACCTTCCGGCCGTCGGCGGGGTCGCCGCCCCGGGAGTCGGGGTCGTACTCGCACAGCACCGTCACGTTCCCGGCCTCGTCGGTCTCGTAGCCAGTGCATTTTATGAGATACGCGCCCTTGAGGCGGCACTCGGGGCCGTCGGGGTAGAGGCGCTTATACTTGGGCACAGGCTCCCGCAGGAAGTCCTCCGCCTCGATCCAGAGCTCCCGGCTGAAGGTCACGGGCCGGGTGCCGGCGGCCTCGTCCAGGTTGTTGTTCTCGATCTCAAAGGTCTCGGTCTTGCCCTCGGGGTAGTTGGTGATGCAAAGGCGGATGGGACGCAGCACGGCCATGCGCCGGGGGGCGGTCTGGTTCAGCTCCTCCCGGAGGCAGTGCTCCAGGAAGGAGTACTCCACGGTGCTGGTGACCTTGCTCACGCCGATGCGGTTGATGAACGTGCGGATGGACGTGGGGGTGTAGCCCCGGCGGCGCAGGCCGCAGAGGGTGGGCATACGGGGGTCGTCCCAGCCGGAGACATAGCCCTCCTCCACCAGCCTGCGGAGCTTGCGCTTGCTCATGACGGTGTAGTTGATGCCCAGGCGGCTAAACTCGATCTGCCGGGGCTTGCTGGGCACGTCCACGTTGTTGATGACCCAGTCGTACAGCGGCCGGTGGTCCTCAT
>CANQIH010000066.1 GCA_947624035.1 uncultured Oscillospiraceae bacterium
TGCTGGACGGGGGCCATATCGTGGAGGACGGCACCTACGAGGAGCTCATCGCCCGGAACGGCTTCTTTGCCGAGCTGGTGGCGCGCCAGCGGCTGGACACGGATACGGCCGAGACCGCCGCGGCAGGCAGCTGAACGGGGGAAGATCTCATTTTCCCCCAGCCCTTTTGCCGTGGAGATACGTATTAAGTTCAGTTGACAGACGGGATGACCCTGCCCTGAGGGAAACAGATCATATAATAGAAGTGACGGAAAGCATATGGAAATGACAAAACTGGCGCCGGTGAGCCTGGCGATGTTCTACGGGGCAAACCGGGATTTTGCAAACGCGTTCAGCGTCCGGGTGACGCTGAAAAACCCCATCGAGCCGGAGGCCCTGCGCCGGGCTTTGGACAAGGCTATGGAACGGTATCCCTACTTCTCCGTGCGCCTGACGGTCCGGGGCGAGGACCTGGTGCTGGAGAATAACCCCCTGCCGGTGACCATCGTGAAGGGCCCCGAGCCGGCGAAGCTCAACACGGCGGCGTCCAACTACCACCTGGTGGGCGTGAGCTATGAGCGCACCAGCGTGGTGTTCGGGGCGTTCCACGCCCTGACGGACGGGGCCGGGGCCTTCCACTGGATCAAGACGGTGCTGTACTACTACCTGTGCGAGACCGAGGGCCGGACCCTGGATCCCGCCGGGGTGCGCCTGGCGGGGGAGGACATCCCCGCCGGGGAGCTGGAGGACCCCTTCCCCGCGGAGATACCGGCGCTGGACGAGCCCATAGCGCCCCGGTGGAGCGGGGCCTTCCGCGTCGCGGACCACACGCCCGTGGGGCGGCAGCGGTGCTGGCACATCCGCATCGGGGAGACCTCCTTCATGAAGTACACCCGCACTTAGGACGGCAGCCCCGCCACCATCACCTCCGCCTTCATGGCCAAGGCCCTGCACACCCTGTACCCGGATATGACCGAGCCGGTGGTGTGCGGCATGGCCCACAACTTCCGGGACGTGCTGGGCAAGCCTCTGGCCCACCAGAGCATGGTCCGGCTCATCGAGCTGGCCTACCCGCCCCGGCTGAAGGGGGCGGACATCGAAAAGCTGGCCATCTGCAGCCGGGGCATGGTGATGCTCCAAAGCCAGCCGGAGGCGGTGTGGGACACGGTGCGCAGGCAGCTGGACCTGGAAAAGGAGCTGGAGGGCCTGACGCTCCAGGAGAGATTCGACCGCCTGCGGCCCGTGGTCACCGGCGCCCGGACGGGCATCGGCAATCTGCCCGCCTCCGGTCCCGTGACCTTCAAGGTCAGCTATGTGGGCCGGACGGACTGGGGCGGCATGGCCAACATGATCGAGTCGGTGCACTGCTCCGTCACCACGGACGGCAGCGGCATCTGCATCGAGATCAACACCTGCAACGGCTATTTCGACTACTGCTTCATGCAGGAGTTCGAGGACGACAAGTATGTGAACGCCTTTGTGGACCTGCTGGAGTCGGAGGGCATCTACTGCACCGTCAGCGGGCCCTTTGACGTGCACGTGCCCAAAATGCGCCTGCCGGACGAGCCGGAGAATGACTGAGATACAAGGAGGACGAGGATATGACCATCACGAAAAAGCAGGAGGGCGGCAGCCTGGAGCTGGCCCTGGCCGGGCGGCTGGACACCACCACCGCGCCCCAGCTGGAGGCGGAGCTGAAGCAGAGCATCGACGGCGTTACGGAGCTGACGCTGGACTTCACGGCGCTGGAGTACCTGTCCTCCGCGGGCCTGCGGGTGCTGCTCAGCGCCCAGAAGGTCATGAACCGCCAGGGCGAAATGGTGATCCGCGGCGTGAACGAGACCATCATGGAGATCTTCGAGGTCACCGGCTTCGTGGACATCCTCACCATTGAGTGAGCGGGCCGTGAACAGAAACGGACAAAACATGAAGCGCCGTCCCATCCGCCGCCAGGTGCAGCGGATGGTGCTCACGCTGTGCGTGGCGGCGCTGGTGGTCACGGGCATGCTGTGGGCCGGGAGCCTCGTCACCCTGCGGGACACGGTCCAGCGGGACAGCCAGGACCTGGGCGAGAGCGCGGCCGCCGCCGGCGGCGAGGCGCTGCTGGACCAGATGGAGCAGAACCTCCTGCGCGCCGCCCAGGCGGAAGCGGAAATGGCGGACAGGCGGTTCATCAAGTTTGCGGATTACACCAGCCAATTCGCCTTTTACGCCCGCCGCATCTATGAGGAGCCAGAAGCCTACCTGCCCCGGGATGTGCATGAGGCCGGCGAGGAGAGCAGCTATCACTATGTGCTGCAGATGAGCTTTGCGGATGAGAGCGTCGCCCGGGAGGACGTGGAGGAGGAGATGGGCCTGCTGGCCAATCTCGTCCATGTCTGGCAGCCGGTCATCACCGATAACGACAGCATCATCTCCACCATCTACATGGCCACGGAGACGGGCTTCATGCTCACCTATGAGGCGGCCCCCAACGCGACGGCGGAGTACTATGACTATTTTGACTCGATCTGGTACACCGCCGCGAGGAACGCCGATGGGCCCGTGTTCACGGGCACCTATGAGGACCATTTCGGCCGGGGCCTCACCGTCACGTGCGCCGCGCCGGTCCGCGACGAAGAGGGCCGCTTTGCCGGTGTGGTGTGTATAGACATCCTCGTCGAGAACATCGTCAAGGAGATCATAGACTTTGACTTCAGCCCCGGCTCCTATGCGTTTCTGGTAGACCCGCAGGGGGATATCATAGCCTCCCCCTATATGCGGGAGGACGGGACCTTTGACAACGTCTGGTCCCCGGACTGCCTGGCCCACGAGGCCGCCGGGAGCATCATGAGCGGCGTCACCGGCGTCATGTCCACGTCGGGAGATATCTACTACGCCTATACGCCCATCACCACCGCGGACTGGACGCTGGTCATCCACGCCCCGGCGGACGCTGTGCTGACCCCGGCTGAGGATATCCGCAGGGATATCACCGCCCGGACCGGCGCCACCGCCGCGACCATGAATGAGAGCGTCCTGCGGACGGGGCTCATATCCCTGGCAGTGTTCGTGGTGATCATCGGGGCGGTGGTGGGCCTGAGCGGCGGGTTCTCCCGGCGGCTCACCGGCCCCCTGCTGGAGCTGCGGGAGGACGTGGAGCACATCAGCGGCGGGGACTTGTCCCACCAGGCCGCTGTGCGGCAAAACGACGAGATCGGGGACCTGGCGGCGGCCTTCAACGGCATGGCCGGTTCCCTGGACAGGTACATCCACGACCTGACCGCCGTCACGGCGGAGAAGGAGCGCATCGGCGCGGAGCTGGACATCGCCCGGCACATCCAGGCGTCCATGCTGCCCTGTATCTTCCCGCCCTTCCCGGACCGGCGGGAGTTTGACATCTTCGCCTCCATGGACCCGGCCAAGGAGGTGGGCGGCGACTTCTATGACTTCTTCATGGTGGACGACACCCACCTGGCGGTGGTCATGGCGGACGTGTCCGGCAAGGGCGTGCCGGCGGCCCTCTTCATGGTCATCGGCAAGACCCTCATCAAGGACCACACCACCCCGGGCCGGGACCTGGGCGAGGTGTTCATGGAGGTCAACCGACTGCTCTGCGAGGGCAACGGCGAGGAGATGTTCATCACCGCCTTCGAGGGGGTGCTGGACCTGGAGACCGGCCAGTTCAACTTTGTGAACGCCGGCCACGAGATGCCCTTCATCTACCGGAAGGGCGGGCGGTACGAGCCCCAGAAGATACGCCCCGGCTTCGTGCTGGCCGGGATGGAGACCACCCGCTACCGGATGGGGACCATGACGCTGGAGCCCGGCGACAAGCTGTTCCAGTACACGGACGGCGTCACGGAGGCCACCAACGCCGCCGGGGAGCTGTACGGCATGGAGCGGCTGGAGGCGGTGCTGAACCGAAACGCCGCCGCGTCCCCGGACGGGCTGCTGCGGGCGGTGAAGGCGGACATCGACGGCTTCGTGGGCGGCGCGCCCCAGTTCGACGACATCACCATGCTGTGCCTGTCCTTCCGGGAGCTGATGACCGCGTCCGACCCCGACGAGATGACGGTGGACGCCACGCTGGAGAACATCCCGGCGGTGACCGCCTTCGTGGAGGAGCATCTGGCCGCGGCGGACTGCCCGGCCAAGGCGCAGATGCAGATCGACGTGGCCGTGGACGAGGTGTTCGGCAACATCGCCCGGTACGCCTACGCCCCCGGCACGGGCCAGGCCACGGTGCGGGTGGACCTGGAGCAGGCCCCCCCGGCGGTGCGCCTGACCTTCACAGATAGGGGCAAGCCCTATGACCCGCTGGCCAAGGCGGACCCGGACGTGACCCTGTCCGCGGAGGACCGGGCGCTGGGCGGCCTGGGCATATTCATGGTGAAAAAGACCATGGACGGCATGGAGTACGAATATAAGGATGGCCAGAACATCCTGACCATCCGAAAGCGTCTGTGATAAAGGAGAAAGCGTATGCGCATTGCGGAAGGAAAGCTGGAAAACGGCATTTTGACGGCGTCGCTCACCGGCCACATCGACTCCGCCAACGCCGCCCAGGCGGAGCAGGAGCTGAACGAGCTGCGGCAGAACGCCCCGGAGGCCCCGGTGGTGCTGGACATGGAGCGGCTGACCTACATCTCCAGCGCGGGCCTGCGGGTCATCCTCCGGCTGCGGAAGGCGCGGCCGGAGCTGAAGCTCATAAACGTCTCCTCCGAGGTATATGAGATATTGGATATGACCGGCTTCACGGAGATGATGCCGGTGGCGAAGGCCTACCGGCGGCTGAGCGTGGAGGGCTGCGAGGTCATCGGCCGGGGCGCCAACGGCGAGGTATACCGCCTGGACCCGGAGACCATCATCAAGGTCTACCTCAACCCGGACAGCCTGCCGGACATCCACCGGGAGCGGGAGCTGGCCCGCCGGGCCTTCGTGCTGGGCATCCCCACCGCCATCCCCTACGACGTGGTGAAGGTGGGGGCCGGCTACGGCTCCGTGTTCGAGCTTTTGAACGCCAAGAGCCTGGCCAAGCTCATCACCGCCCAGCCGGACAAGCTGGACGAGTACGTCGGGGTGTACGTGGACCTGCTGAAGAAGATACACGGCACCGAGGTGCGGCCCGGCGACATGCCGGACATGAAGGCCGTGGCATTGGATTGGGCCGGTTTCCTGCGTGACCATCTGCCGCCGGAGCAGTACGAAAAGCTGCACCGGCTCATCGAGGCCGTGCCGGAGGACCGCCACATGCTCCACGGGGACTACCACGTGAAAAACGTCATGGTCCAAAACGGCGAGGTGCTGCTCATCGACATGGACACCCTGTGCATGGGCCACCCGGTGTTCGAGTTCGCGTCCATCTTCCTGGCCTACCTGGGCTTCGGGGAGCTGGACCACAGCGTGTCGGAGAAGTTCCTGGGCCTCGACTACGATACCTGCACCGCCATCTGGGAGAAGACCCTGCGGCTCTACTTCGGCACGGACGACCTCTCCCGCCTGGAGGACATCGCCGCCAAGGCCCAGGTGATCGGCTACACCCGGCTGCTGCGGCGTACCATCCGCCGGAGCGGAGACACCCCGGAGGGCCAGGCCCTCATCGCCCACTGCAAGGCCCGGCTGGCCCAGCTGCTGGAGCAGGTGGACACGCTGGTCTTCTGACCGGCCGCAACAGGAAGAAGATGTAAGGAGAGAGCCGTATGGACAGCGGGCTTTTTCGGAAAAAGAGCCTGGAGAAGGTCTCCAGCCCTGAACAGATGAACGACTACATCCGGGTGACCGGCACCGGCGTATGGCTGGCGCTGGCCGCGGTGATCGCGCTGCTGGCGGGGCTCATCCTCTGGGCCGCCCTGGGCCGCCTGGAGACCACGGTCACCGCGGCGGCGGTGGCGGGACCGGACGGCGCCGTGGTCTGCTACATCGGGGAGGGGGACCGGTCCGCCGTGCGGCCGGGCCAGACCGTCCGCGTGGACGGGCAGGAGCACGCCATCACGGAGGTGGCGGACCGGCCCGTGGCCGTGGACGGGAGCTTTGACGCCTACGCCCTGCACGTGGGCGGCCTGGAGACCGGCCAGTGGGTGTACCAAGCGGCGGTGGACGGCGCCCTGGACGAGGGCGTATACGAGGCCCGGATCGTGGTGGACAGCGTCTCGCCCATCTCCTTTCTGCTGAACTGACGGCCGATGAAAAGAAGAGAGAACAAAAAGCCGGTCACCGGGGCCGTGGCCAAGGTGCCGGTGATCATGCAGATGGAGGCGCTGGAGTGCGGCGCCGCCTGCCTCGCCATGGTGCTGGCCTACTACGGCAAGTGGGTGCCCCTGGAGCAGGTGCGGGCGGACTGCGGCGTGAGCCGGGACGGCTCCAACGCCAAGAACCTGCTGCGGGCCGCCCGGAGCTACGGCCTCACGGCCAAGGCCTACCGGTTCGAGCCGGAGGACCTGAAGGAGCGGGGGACCTTTCCCTGCGTCATCCACTGGAACTTCAACCACTTCGTGGTGCTGGACGGCTTCAGGGGCGGCAAGGCCATCCTGAACGACCCGGCCCGGGGCACGGTCCCGGTGAGCATGGAGACCTTTGACGAGTCCTTCACGGGCGTGTGCATGACCTTCGAGCCCGGGGAGGATTTTGCGCCCTCCGGCCAGCCCCGGAGCATGGCCGCCTACGCGAAAAAACGCCTGACCGGCGCGGGGGCCGCCCTGGCCTTCGTGGCGGTCACGACGCTCATAAGCGCCCTTTTCGGCGTGATCAGCCCGGTCTTCTCCCGGGTGTTCCTGGACCGTCTGCTGACGGGGGAAGACCCGGAGTGGCTCTGGCCGTTTTTGCTGCTTCTGGCGGGGGTGTCCCTGCTGGAGCTCATCGTGGCGTGGATACAGGCCGTGTGGTCCCTGCGCATCACGGGCAAGCTGGCCAGCGTGGGCGCGGCCACCTTCCTGTGGAAGGTGCTGCACATGCCCATGGAATTTTTCTCCCAGCGCATGGCCGGGGATATCCAGCAGCGGCAGAGCACCAACGCCTCCATCGCCCAGGAACTGGTGAACACCCTGGGGCCCCTGGTGCTGGACGGGCTCATGACGGTGTTCTATCTGGCCGTCATGCTCCGGTACTCCTGGGTGCTGACCCTGGTGGGGCTGGCGTCCGTGGCCATCGACCTGGCCGTGAGCCGGATCATATCCAAAAAGCGCGTGAACGTCATGCGGGTGCAGATGCGGGACGCGGGCAAGCTGGCGTCCTCCACCATGGCGGCCATCGGGATGATGGAGACCATCAAGGCCGCCGGGGCGGAGAACGGCTATTTTGAGCGCTGGGCCGGGTATCAGGCCAGCGTCAACGCCCAGGAGGCCCGCTTCACGAAGATCGACGCCTATCTGGGCCTGATCCCGTCCGTGGTGAGCCTTCTCAGCGACATGGCTGTGCTGTTTCTGGGGGTGCTGTTCGTGATGCGGGGCAGCTTCACCCCCGGCATGGTCATGGCCTTCCAGGGCTTTCTCATGAGCTTCACCGCCCCCGCCTCCGCCCTCATCGGCGCCGGACAGACCGTCCAGGAGATGCGCACGCAGATGGAGCGGGTGGAGGACGTGATGGAGTACCCCGAGGACCCCAACATGGCGGGCAGGCCGGAGGCGGAGAGCTGCGACAAGCTGTCCGGGGCCGTGGAGCTGCGCCATGTGACCTTCGGCTACTCCCGGCTGGGGCCGCCCCTCATCGAGGACTTCAGCCTGAGCCTCAAGCCCGGCAGCCGGGTGGCCTTCGTGGGCGCGTCCGGCTGCGGCAAGAGCACCCTGTCCAAGCTCATCGCGGGGCTCTATGAGCCCTGGAGCGGGGAGCTCCTATTCGACGGCAAGCCCATCCGGGACATCGACAGGAGCGTCTTCACCGGGTCTCTCGCGGTGGTGGACCAGGACATCATCCTCTTCGAGGACACCATCGCCAACAACATCAAGATGTGGGACAAGTCCATCGAGGACTTTGAGATGATCCTGGCGGCCCGGGACGCGGGCATCCACGGCGACATCGTCCAGCGGCCGGGGAGCTATGACCACAGGCTCACCGAGGGCGGCCGGGACCTGTCCGGCGGCCAGCGCCAGCGGCTGGAGATCGCCCGGGTCCTGGCCCAGGACCCCACCATCATCATCCTGGACGAGGCCACCTCCGCCCTGGACGCCAGGACGGAGTACGAGGTGGTCAGGTCCATCCGGGACCGGGGCGTCACCTGCATCGTGGTGGCCCACCGGCTCAGCACCATCCGGGACTGCGACGAGATCGTGGTGCTGGACCAGGGCAAAGTGGTGGAGCGGGGGACCCACGAGGAGCTATACGCCAACGGCGGGTACTATACCCGCCTGGTGTCCAACGACTGAGGTGCGCTATGGGTTGGTTTGACGAACAGATACGCCAGCGCAGGCGGCAGGACCAGCAGGCCCTGGAGGAGGGCATGGCCTCCATCGCCGGGGCGGTGCTGGGCCGCCGGGCCGCGCCCGGCGACAGCGGCGAACAGGCCAGAAGCGCCATCGCGGAGATACTGCATTATTACGGTGCCAAAGAGCGGGAGGTCCCCGGCCCGGTGAAGGGCGTCAGCGAGCAGCTGGAGTACCTGCTGCGCCCCTACGGCATCATGCGCCGGACGGTAGCACTGGAGGCCGGGTGGCACAGAGACGCCGCCGGGGCTATGCTGGCCCGCCGGAAGGACGACGGCTCCCTCGCGGCCCTGATCCCCGCGGGCCTTTCCGGCTACGCCTATACCGACCCGGCCACCGGGAAGCGCAGGCGGGTGACGGACCGGACCGAGGCGCTTTTCGAGCGGGAGGCCATCGCCTTTTATAAGCCCTTCCCCCAGGGGAGGATCGGTATCCCCGGCCTCATGAAGTACATCAGCGCCTGCGGCTCCTGGGCGGACCGGGCCCTGTTCGCCGCCTCGGCGCTGGCGGTGTCCCTGGTGGGGCTGCTGCTGCCCCGGCTGAACGAGCTGCTGTTCTCCGACGTGGCGGCCAGCGGCAGCGTGCGGGTGCTGGCGGCGCTGATCTCCTTCATGCTGCTGGTGAGCGTCAGCTCCCTGCTGCTGGAGACCGTGAAGCGGCTGCTCACGGCCCGGATGCACGCCAAGGTGTCCGTGGCGGTGGAGGCCGCCGGGATGATGCGCCTTTTCTCCCTGCCGGCCAACTTCTTCCGGCAGTACAGCACCGGCGAGATGGCCAGCCGGGTCATGAACATCAAGCAGCTGGCCGGGCTTCTGGTGTCCTCGGTGGCGGCGGTGGGGCTCACGAGCCTCTTCTCCCTGCTGCAGATCACCCAGATCTTTGCCTACGCCCCGGCGCTGACGGTGCCGGCCCTGGCCATCGTGGGCGTGACGCTGGTCTTTTCGGTGGTCACCACCATCCGCCAGAGGGCCGTCACCCAGCAGAGCATGGAGCACAGCGCGAAGGAGAACGGCCTCACCTACGCCCTCATCAGCGGCGTGCAGAAGGTGAAGCTCTCCGGCGCGGAGAAGCGGGCCTTCGCCAAGTGGAGCGAGCAGTACGCCCAGGGCGCCCGGCTGCTCTATGACCCGCCCGCGTTTTTGAAGCTCAACCGGGTCATCGGCCTTGCCATCTCCCTCACCGGGACGCTGGTGATGTACGCCCTGGCGGTGAAAAGCGGTGTGTCCGCGGCGGAATATTACGCCTTTAACTCCGCCTACGCCATGCTCAGCGGCGCGTTCATGTCCCTGGCCGGCATCGCGTCCATGGTGGGTCAGATCATCCCCATCCTCAACATGGCCAAGCCCATATTGGAGGCGGAGCCGGAGATCGCGGAGGACAAACAGATGGTGGAGCGGCTCTCCGGCGGCATTGAGCTCAACAACGTCTCCTTCCGGTACTCGGAGGATATGCCCAACGTGGTGGACGACCTGAGCCTCAAGATACGCCCGGGCCAGTACGTGGCCATCGTGGGCAGGACCGGCTGCGGTAAGAGCACACTCATGCGTCTGCTGCTGGGGTTTGAGACGCCCCAGAAGGGGGCCATCTACTACGACGGCCGGGATATGGCCGGGCTAGACCTCAAGAGCCTGCGGCGGCGTATGGGCGTGGTGATGCAGGACGGCAAG
>CANQIH010000067.1 GCA_947624035.1 uncultured Oscillospiraceae bacterium
TGTTGCCGGAGATGGAGAAGTCACGGTCCTTCACCAGGTTGTGCCAGTCACGGCCGCCGGTGTTGTCATAGTTCACCTGCAGGCCGGTGGGGGTCTTGGCGCAGGCGTAGGTCACAGCCAGGCTCCGGTCCGCCCACACGATGGTGGCGGGGGTGGGAACGGTGTCCTCAGGCCGGACGGACAGGGTGACGGTCTTCTCCTGATAGGTGACATCGCCGTTGGGGTCGAAGGAGAACACCACATGGTAGGTGCCGGCCTGGAGCTTGTTGAGGTAGCTCGGCTGCAGCACGGCCCGGTGGCCGTTGTTCTCCAGGGTGAAGTCAGAGCCCTCCGCGATGGGGCTGGCAGCGGCGCCCTCGGCGCCCACCTTCACCACGTCCACCGTGGCGTTGGCAAAGGACACGACCAGCGCGTCAGTGCCGCCCTTCTTCCAGGTCAGGGTGTCGATGGGGTCCATGCCGGGGTCCTGGGGCGCGGGCGCGGGGGTCACGTCCGCCTCGCTGACGGACAGGGTCACGGACGCGGGGTTGTAGGTGATGTCGCCGTCGCTCAGGAAGGTGAACTCCACCTTATAGGTGCCGGCCTGGAGGCCATCCAGGAAGCCAGTGGTGAAGATGATCTTCTTCCCCTCGTTGGCCAGGGAGTAGTCAGGGCCCTCGGCCAGGTCGGTGCCCATGCTGCCCTCCGCGCCCACCTTCACGGTGGCGATGGCGGCGTTGGCAAAGGTCACGGTCAGGTCATCGGTGCCGCCCTTCTTCCAGAGCAGGGTGTCGATGGGCTCCATGCCGGGGTCCTGGGGCTCCGCAGGCGCGGCGGGGGCATCCTCCACGGTGAGCTCCAGCTCCTTGGGCTCCACCTCGGCGCCGGTGGCGGCGTCGGCGTTGAAGGTGACAGCCAGCTTGTAGCTGCCGGCGGTCAGGCCGTTCAGGCCGGAGGCGGTCAGGACCAGGGTCTTGCCCTCGTTCTCGGTGGTGAAATCGGTGTCGCGGGCCAGGGTCTTCACCACGGCGCCGCTGCCGTCCTTCACGTCAACGCCGCTGACAGCGGCGTTGGTGAACGCCACCGGCAGGTTCTGGTCGCCGCCCAGGGTCCACTTCAGGTAAGCCGCGTCGCTGTTCTGCAGCTCGGGGACGATGGCGGCGGGAGCGGGCTCCTCCGTGGGTTCGGGGGTTGGCTCCGGCGTGGGCTCGGCCGTGGGTTCCGGGGTTGGCTCGGGCGTAGGCTCGGCCGTGGGCTCCGGGGTGGGTTCGGGCGTGGGCTCCGGGGTGGCCTCCACCACGGGGCCGGGGGCGACCATATGGCCCGCGGGCATGGTCACGGTGGCCTCAGAAGCGCCGCTGAACTCCAGGTCGACGCCCTTGATGCCGTCCACGTTCACCACCAGAATACCGCCGCCGGCAGCGGACACCGGGTCGATGCCGGTCGTCAGGAACACGTTCACTACGCCGGACTCCTGGACGGCCTGAGAGGCCTCCGGGGCGCCGATGGCGATGACGTACAGTTTCTCATAGAACGTGTAGGCGATAGGGATGGCGTCCATGATCTCCTGGGCCGTGGTGCCGGGGCCGACGCCCACGAACACAGCGGGGATCAGGTTGGCGTCCGGCCCGAAGGTCAGGTCGTACTCACAGCCGGGGCCCAAAAGGCAGGCGCCCTCCACGGTGTTGTTGTTGCTGGTCTCGCTGGCAGAGTAGACCAGGCCGTAGCCGCTGACAGACTGTCCGGCGTCCTGGCCGTCCACATCTATGATCACGGCGTTCTCGCCGTGGGTCCCCTTCAGCGAGGCGATGTCGTCTGTGCTGAGCTGGTCGCCGGAGACGGCGATCAGGGTCATCCCGTCAGCGCTGGCAGCGGCGGCCTGTACGCCCATGCAGGCATACATGCCAACGACCAGTGTCAGGACGATCAGGATACTCAGAATCTTTTTCATCCGTTGCACCTCCAAATCCTTGCTCTTCCGATGGTTGTAATGGTTTTGTTTATTTTTGTTATTACTAGCCCTATTCGGTTACAATTTTATCATCGTTTCCCGCCGTTGTCAACGCAGTATCCAGAGATTTTACACGTTCGCAGGAAACTTTTTCCGGCGTTTTGCCTATAGCCGGCGGGAAGATGAGCCTGCGCCGGAGAGGGTGTTGACCCAATAGCGCTTCTTGACCAGGATGAACCCCACCACGTCCTTGATGAGCACCGTGCCCATGCTGAGGGCGTACACCGCCAAGATGCCGAGGCCCGTGCGGTGGGCCAGCACCCAGGCCACCGGCACATTCACCGCCCAGGAGAAGCAGCTGTCGAAGAGGAACGTCACCAACGTCTTGCCGCCGGAGCGCATGGTGAAGTAGCAGCCGTTGGCGAAGCAGTCCGGCGGCAGGGCCAGCGCCATGACGCATATGAGCTTTGCCGCCAGGGACCGGATCTCGCCGGTGGTGTTGTAGAACCGGGGGAATATGCCCGACGCGGCGATCATCAGCGCCGCGATGGCGGCGGAGAGCATCACGCCCAGCGTCAGCAGCTTCCTATCCGTGTCCACAGCCTTCTCCGTCTCCCCCGCTCCCAGCTCCTGGCCCACCAGGATGCCGATGGTGGTGCCGATGCTGAAGGCGATGGCGGTGAACACGTCGAAGAGCACGTACCCGATGTTCAGCGCCGCCATGACGCTGATGCCCCGGGTGGAGTAGATCTGGGTCAAGGTGGCGGAGCCCAGGCACCACAGGCTCTCGTTGAGCATCAGTGGCACGCTGCGCCGGGCCATGTCCGCCAGCAGCGCCCGGCTCATGGGGAAGCCCTCCAGCATCCGGCGGGTGAACAGCACCTGGTCCCGGTGCCGCCAGCTCCAGACCAGCACCACCGCCAGCTCCACGAACCGGCTGGTCACCGTGGCGATGGCCGCGCCCTGGACGCCCAGGGCCGGGGCCCCCAGCTTGCCGAAGATCAGCACCCAGTTCAGCGCCAGATTCACCGCTACCGCCAGCCATGACGCCGCCATGGGCACCACCGCGTGTCCCGCCTCCCGGAGCGTGGAGGCCCAGGCTGTGGTGACGGTGTAGGGGATCATGCCCCAGAGCATGATCTTCAGATACCCCATGGCGTAGTCCGCCACCTCGGCGCTCTCCGCGGGGTCTCCGGTGATGTAAAGGCCCGCCAGCCGCCGGCCGCCCAGACCCAGCACCGCCATGCAGAGGAAGCATATCATGAGCGCCGAGGCCAGCTTGTAGCGGAAGGCCGCCTTGAAGGACTGCTCCTGCTTCGCGCCCCAGAACTGTGCGCAGAAGATGCCGGGACCGGACACCGTGCCGAAGATGACGATATAAAAGATGAAGAAGAGCTGGCCCACCACGGCCACGCCGCTCATGGAGGCGGTGCCGGTCTGCCCTACCATAATATTGTCCAGCAGGGAGACGAAATTCGTCACCACATTTTGCAGCATCACCGGCAGGGCCACCGCCAGCGCCCGGCGGTAAAACTTCCTGTCGCCTATGAATCTTCCTATGCCTTTGGGTCCCATGGTCCTTCCTTTTCTGTCCCATATGACGGCGCGTTTCATATTTTGTTCCCGCGCCGCCGTTTTTTTCCGTATTTTTTCGTGCAGGCAGCAGTATAACAAATGCGTTTTTCTTTTTCAACCTGGTGTGTTATACTATTCTTAGTATGGATGGGGCGCGAATGCGCACCCTACCTTTGGGGCGCTGTATGCCGCCCCTCATATCCTGACATAACGAGGTGCTGTCATGCGAACCATCCTGTCCCTGCTGCTGGCGCTGGTGCTGGCGCTCTCCGCCGCGCTGCGCGCCCAGCCGCCGGAGGAGGACGCCCCCGTCCTGTCCGCCGCCGCCCTGCCGGAGCCGGATACGGAGGCGGAGGACGCCCCCGCCGTCTCCTGGCGGGACATGGGATATGTCCACTATGACCCGGCCCTGTTCTATGACGGCACGGACCGGCTCACCGGCCTGGCCGCCGGGGACGACGCCGGTGCGGTCACAGAGCTATACGACAAGCTGTACGGCGAGTACGAGCTGGCTGCCACCTACGCCGCCGTGGCCTACATCCGCTACAGCGAGGACGTGACGGACGAATACTGGACCGGAGAGGACACTTACTGTGACGCTCTCGACGCCCAGATGGCCGACGCGCTGTCCACCGCCTGCCATGCCGTCACCCAGGGCCCCTGTGCCCAGGCCTTCGCCGCCCACGTGGGCAGCCAGGCCGCGGAGGTATTCGCCGCCTATGAGCCAAAGACGGACCGGGAGCTGGAGCTGGTGGCCCGGGAGGCGGAGCTGGTGAGCGAGTATTACGATGAGATGGCCGCCCTGGACGGCGTCACCTACACCTACCTGGGGGAGCCATGGGACCTGGACAAGCTCTCCGGCTTTCCCGGGGCCAGCCTGGCCTCCCGGGACCGGGAGGGCTATCTGGAGGTCTACTATGGCCTGCACAGGGCCGTGAACGACGCCGTGGGCCCCATCTTCCTGGAGCTGGTGAGCCTGCGCACGGAGCTGGCCCAACTGGCGGGGTACGACAGCTACACCGAGTACGCCTATGAGAAGACCTACTGCCGGGACTACAGCCCCGCCCAGGCCCAGGCACTGTGTGACCAGGTGAAGGCCCTGGCGGCCGGCGGGTCCATGGCCCGGCCCTCCGCCGTGGACGCCCCCGGCATGACCGGGGAAGAGCTCACCCAAGCCCTGGGCCGGTGCGCGGCGGCGCTCCACCCGGACCTGGGGGACGCCTGGCAGCGCTGGACGGACTGCGGGCTGTACAGCTTTCGGAGCGGCGAGAGCGCCATGGCCGGGGCCTACACCGTGGACCTGCCCCGGTACGGCTGCGCGTTCATCTATGAGCGGCTCTACGGCGACAGCCAGGACTTCCCCACCCTGAGCCACGAGTTCGGCCACTTCGCCAACGCCCTGCGAAATCCCTGTCCGAATCTTCTGACCAACGTGGGCAGTCTGGACCTGATGGAGACCCATTCCAACGGCATGGAGGCCCTGCTCACCGCCTATTATGATGATATCTACGGCGGCAGCGCCGGGGCCGTCCGGGCCCAGACCCTGGGGGGGCTCGTGGCCTCCGTGGCGGACGGCTGCCGGTACGACGAGTTCCAGCGCCGGATCTACGACGACCCGGACATGACCCTGGACGAGATCAACACGCTCTTCGCGGACGTCTCCGCCCAATACGGCGTGTATGAGCCCGCGGACGTGGACTACACCTGGGTCTACGTGCTGCACAACTACGAGGTCCCCCTCTACTATATCAGCTACGCCGCGTCCGCCCTCGCGGCCCTGCAGCTCTGGGACATGGCCCGTGCCGGACAGGACGCCGCCGGCGCCTATATAGCGCTGCTGGACCGGGGCCCCTACGGGGACGGCTACCTGGACACCGTGGCCGCCTGCGGCCTGCGCACCTTCACGGAGCCCGGCGCCCCGGAGGCCATCTGCCGCCCAGTGATAGAATACCTGCGTGAACAAAACTGACCCAAGGAGGCATACCATATGAGAAAGCTTCTGTCCCTGACTCTGGCGCTGGCATTGGTCCTGACCATGGCCGGTCCCGCCCTGGCCGCCCGGGAGGGCGTCCCCTACGGCGAGATGGCGTACGAGCCATACGACCCGGCGCCCTTTTACGACATGACCGATAAGCTCACCGAGCTGGCCGAAGGGGACGACGTACAGGCCGTCATCGACCTGTACGAGGCGCTGTACGGCCAGTATGTCCTGGCGGATACCGCCTATACCCTGGCCCAGCTGCACCACAGCGCCGATGTGACGGACCAGTACTGGACCGACGAGATGCTGGACGCGGAGACCGTGCTGTACGACGCCTCCGACGCATTCTGCCAGGCCTGCTACGCGGTGCTCCAGGGCCCCTGCGGCAAGGATCTCGCCGCCTACATAGGCCAGGACGCCGCGGACGCCCTGGACGACTACGAGCCCATGACAGACCGGGAGTCGGAGCTGCTGGAGCGGGAGTCTGAGCTGACGGCTGAGTACGACGAGACCATGGCCTCCTCCGACGGCCTCACCCATGAGTACGGCGGCCAGGTCTGGACGGCGGACATGCTGAACGGCCCGGAGGGCTATGGGCTGGACGATGAGAGCTATGACGAGGTCTACACCGGCCTGCAGAAGGCCCGCAACGACCAGCTGGGGCCCCTGTTTCTGGAGCTGGTGCAGGTCCGCACAGAGCTGGGAGACATCTGGGGCTATGGCAGCTACGCCGCCTACAGCTACGCCGAGGTCTACGGCCGGGACTTCACCCCGGAGGACGCCCAGGAGCTGTGCGACGCTGTGAAGGAGCTGGCCGCGGAGTACAACGAGTCCCTCTACTACAGCGACGTCTGGTACATGACCGGCGATGTTTCCCCCGTGATGGACGGTGATACGCTCATCCAGGTGCTGGGGGACTACGTGGGCCGGGTGGACCCGTCCCTGACCGAGCCCTGGCAGTTCATGACGGAAAACGGCCTCTATGACCTGCCCACGCTGAGCGAGGAGCCCACCGCCGAGGATGGCGGCTACACCGTCACCATCGCCCAGTATGAAAGTCCCTTCATCTATAACGCCCTCTATGGCGACTGCTACGACCTGGACGGTCTCAGCCACGAGTTCGGACACTACGCCAATGCCTACTTCGCTCCCGCCCCCAACGAGCTCCTATCCGTGGGCAGCTACGACCTCTTTGAGATACACTCCACCGCCCTGGAGTCCCTGTTCACCGAATTTTACGGCGAGATATACGACGACGGCGCGGACATCGCCCGGTTCATCGTCCTGGGAAGCCTCATAGAATCGGTCATCGACGGCTGCATCCAGGACGAGTTCCAGCGCCGGGTGTACGACGACCCGGACATGACGTTGGATGATGTCAACGCCCTCTATGCCTCCGTCTGCCGGGAGTACGGCAGGGACCTGGGGCCTGTGGACTACTCCTGGCAGTACGTCTCCCACACCTTCCAGAGCCCCTTCTACTACCTCAGCTACGCCGTGTCCGCCCTGGCGGCCATCCAGATATGGGACATGGCTCAGACGGACTGGGACGCCGCCGTGGACGCCTACCTGGACGTGCTGCACCGGGGCGGCTATGAGGACGGATACATGGCGGTGCTGTCCGGCTGCGGCCTGCGCCTGTTCACCGAGGATGGCGCCGTGGAGGACATATGCCGGCCCCTGCTGGACCGGCTCTATGAGCTGGAGGACGCCGTGCTGTACGCCGAAGCCGCCGCCTGACCAATATACCCATCCACCCCGGGGGCGTCCGCTCCCGGGGTTTTCTGTGCATCCTGTCCCCTTGACAGCCGGGCCGGGCAGCTTTACAATCTGTAATGAAATGATCGGAGATGAATCGGATTGAAAGACCACAGCAAAACCGCCAGGACCGTGTACACGGCCCTGGACGATCTGCCCTACGGCGAGGAAAATTCCCCCTACGCCACCGGCCGGGTGGGCAGGACGCCCATCCCCCAGGGCGTCAGCGAGAAGCGGCTGTACCGGGACGTGATCCTCATCGCCTGGCCCAGCCTGGTGGAGCTGGTGCTGACCCAGCTGACCAGCATCGCGGACCAGATCATGGTGGGCCATCTGCCCGGCGAGGAGGGCATAGCGGCCCTGGCCGCCGTGGGTCTGGCCACCCAGCCGAAATTCCTGCTCATGACCATGATCCAGGCCATGAACGTGGGCGCCACGGCCCTGATCGCCCGCTTCCGGGGCCAGCAGGACCGGGAGGGGGCCAACCGGGTGTTCCGCCACGCCGTCCTGCTGAACTTCTTCATGTCCATCCTCTTCATGGCGGTGGGCCTTGCCACAAGCGAGCAGATGATCCGTTTCATGGGCGGCGCGGGCATCAGCCAGGAGACCCTGGCCCAGGGCACGGTATACCTGAACATCCAGCTATACGGCTTCATCCCCCTGTGCTTCGCCATCACGGTGACGGCGGCCCTCCGGGGCATCGGCGACACCCGTACGCCCATGCTGTATAACACCCTGGCCAACGTCATCAACCTCTTCTTCAACTACGTGATGATCTACGGCCACTTCGGCGTGCCAAAGCTGGGCGTGGCCGGGGCCTCCTGGGCCACGGTCATCGGCCAGACGGCGGCCTTCGGCATCGCCGCGGCGGTGGTACTGGGGAAAAAGCACTACATATACCTGAGCTTCAAGGAACGGTTCATCTTTGACGGCCGCCTCATGGGCCAGGTGGTGGGCATCGGCATCCCCTCCATGATGGAGCAGCTGTTCATGCGGGCGGGCATCATCATCTACACCCGGCAGGTCACCGGCCTGGGGGACCTGGTGTACGCCACCCACCAGGTGTGCATGAGCATCCAGGCCATGACCTTCATGATCGGCCAGGCCTTCGGCAACGCCGCCACCACCCTCATGGGCCAGTCCATCGGCAAGCGCCGGTTCGACATGGCCTCGGTGTACATGCGCCGGTCCCGGAACCTGGGCATCCTCACGTCCTTCGTCCTCATGGCGGCCATGATCTTCTTCAACGAGCAGATCATCGGCCTCTATAAAAACGACCCGGACATCATCTGCCTGGGGGCGCCCATCCTGATCCTGCTGGCGGGCAGCCAGCCCTTCCAGGCCGACCAGTTCATCATCGCCGGCGGCCTCCGGGGGGCGGGAGACACCCGCTTCCCCGCCATCGTCACGGCGGTCACCGTCCTGGGCGCCCGGACCATCATCTGCTACGTGCTCGTCCAGTTCTTCCACCTGGGCCTGTGGGGCGCCTGGATCGCCCTGGTGGCGGACCAGCTGCTGCGAAACGTGCTCATGACGGCCCGGTACCGCTCCGGCGGCTGGAAGGCTCTGAGCCTGGCCCACACCCTGAAAGCCACCCGCGCAGACGCATAAAGAAGCATAGAAATGCCCCCGGCGGTCTCCCGCCGGGGGCGTCCTATACATATTTACAGGTTGGTATACCCTTCCAAAAACTCATCCACGGCCTTGGCGCATTCCCGGCCCTCTGCGATGGCCGCTGCCACCAGGCTGGCGCCCCGGCGCATGTCCCCGCCGTGAATATCTTGGGGTCGGCGGTGTGGTGCTTTCCGTCCCCCAGGCGGCCCTTCTCGTCCAGCTCCAGGCCGAAGGCCGCCGCCACGGAGGCTTCCGCGCCGGAAAAGCCCGCCGCGATGAGCAAAAGCTCCGCCGGGACGGTCTGCTCCTTCCCCGCTGTCTCCACGGTGACGGAGGTCAGGTTCCCGGCCTCGTCCGCCGTGAGCCGCTTCGCCACGGTCTCATAGAGCCGCGGGTCATGGCCGAACTTGGCGATGGCCTCCTCCTGGCCGTAGTCCGGCGCGCCGGACCGGCTGCGGTAGGGCCATACCTTCTGCACGCCCTTTGGCGCGGGCTTTCGCACCAGCTGGGTCACGGATACCGCCCCCTGGCGGATGGCCGTGGCCACGCAGTCCGTGGCGGTGTCGCCGTTTCCCACCACCACCACGTTCTTGCCCCGGGCGGAAATGGGGCTCTCCGCCTGGGCCAGCACGGCCTTGGTGGCGGCGGTGAGATACTCCATGGCCTGGTGGACGCCGGCCACGCCGCCCCGGCCCTCGATCTCCACGTCCCGGGCCTCCCGGGCGCCGCAGCAGAGCACCACCGCGTCGCTCTCGGAAAGGAGCTTCCCTGCCATGGTCACGGCGTCGGCATCGGTGACGAACCGGACGCCCTCGGCCTCCATGCGGGCAACGCGCCGGTCGATGACGGACTTCTCCAGCTTCATGTTGGGGATGCCGTACATGAGAAGGCCCCCCACCCGGTCGTCCCGCTCGTAGACGGTGACGGAGTGGCCCCGCTGGTTCAGCTGGTCCGCCACGGCGAGACCCGCCGGGCCGGAGCCCACCACGGCCACCTGCCGCCCGGTGCGGACGGCGGGCACATGGGTCTCGATGAGGTCGTGGGCGTAGGCGTGCTCGATGACGGCCAGCTCGTTGTCCTTCACGGATATGGGCGCGTCGCCGTAGAGCCCGCACACGCACGCCGACTCGCACAGCGCCGG
>CANQIH010000068.1 GCA_947624035.1 uncultured Oscillospiraceae bacterium
GCAGCGTGTGGCCATCGGCCGCGCCATGGTGCGTGACCCGAAGGTGTTCCTGATGGACGAGCCCCTGTCCAACCTGGACGCGAAGCTGCGTAACCAGATGCGTGCTGAGATCATCAAGCTGCGCAGCCGCATCAACACCACGTTCATGTACGTGACCCACGACCAGACCGAGGCCATGACCCTGGGCGACCGCATCGTCATCATGAAGGACGGCTACGTCAACCAGATCGGCACGCCGGTGGAAGTGTTCGACAAGCCCGTGAACCTGTTCGTGGCCGGCTTCATCGGGATGCCGGTGATGAACTTCTTCGACAACTGCAAGCTTCTCCTGGAGGGCGGGGAGTACTACGTGCAGATCCGCAACGCGAAGATCAAGCTGAGCGACTTCCAGCAGAAGGCGCTGAAGCAGAACGGCCAGCAGCCCTGCGACATCATCGCGGGCATCCGTCCTCAGCACATCAACGTGGGCGAGGGCGACCTGGACGCGAAGATCGTGGTGAACGAGATGATGGGCTCCGAGGTGCACCTGCACGCGGACAGCAACGGCGACGAAGTGGTCATGGTCATCCCGACGGTGGACCTGAAGGTGGACGTGAGCATGGGCGCGACGGTGAAGTTCTCTACCAAGCCTGAGCTGATCCAGCTGTTCGACAAGGCCAGCAGCAACAACCTCATCTGGTACGACAAGGCGTCCTCCGAGGCCGACGCCCCTGTCTGCAAGAGCTACAACTTCTGATCCCCTTTCCCAAAATGAGTTCCCGTCCCCTCCCGGGACGGGAACTTTTTTCAAAGGGCGGCACATCTGTTTTTACCCAAAAGAGGAGGAACGACCGTGGGACCTGTTGCGGTGAACCGCTTTACCATCACGAGACCGCTTTTCTATGAGGGGATGCTCCGGGTCACCAAGGAGCGCCTGGGCCCCTTCATGAAAAAAATACTGATCGTCCTGGCCGTCCTGTGGGCGGCGCTGGCGGCCATCACCTTTTTCACCAAGAGCAGCCCGTCCTACGCCCTGGTGGAGCTGGTGGTGCTGGTGGCGGTGGGGATATGGCTGTGCGTATACATCCCCCGGAACCAGGCCAAGCGGGCCTGGAAGGTCATGGAGAGCAAGAGCGGCGGCGAGCTGGAGCGGGTCACCAGCTTTTTCCCGGATAGGCTGGAGATCGGCAGCGGCGGAGAGACCGTCATCCCCTACGCCGATGTGCTGCAGATGCTGGACACGGAGCATCTTCTGATCCTCACCTGCAAGGAGAAGGTGGGCGTCCTCCTGGCCAGGAACGGCTTTGAGACCGGCGATATCGACGCGGTCCGGGCGCTGATAAAGCGCGGCATGGAGGGCGGCGCCCCCGCCCAGATCGAGGCGCCATGAGATATCCCCCCGGTCCTGCCCGGACCGGGGGGCTTCTTATACAGTTCTATTCATACGCTCCCGGCGCATACACTGTGCCAGTAAGCGATCGGGAGTGGTATGAGTGCGAGAGGACATCGAACAGCGGGCCCGGGACCTGGCGCTGTACATCGTGGAGAACGGCGCCACGGTGCGGGACGCCGCCCGGCACTTCAACGTGTCGAAATCTACCGTACACAAGGACCTGACGGAGCGGCTGCGGACCGTGGATAGGCCGCTGTACGTCCAGGCGCGGACCGTGCTGGAGCAGAACAAAGCCGAGCGGCATCTGCGGGGCGGCGCGGCCACCCGGCGAAAATACAAAGGGATGGAATAAGCAAAAAGGACGTCGGATGACGTCCTTTTTGCTGCCGCACCCAAGCCTCCCCTGTGCAAGGGGAGGTGCCGAACGAAGTGAGGCGGAGGGGTTGTTACTAGTCTTGGAAGATATCCTTGCTTGGTAACAATCCCCCCTGTCTGCCCTTCGGGCAGCCTTCCCCCCTTTACACAAGGGGGGCTTTCGACGTGCTGAGAAGACTGGTACTGGTCCTGCCGACGTGGTATAATAAGCAAAACACAAAAGAAAAGGAGACGGAGATATGAAGGACATCCTCATGATGATCCTGTCCGATTGCCCCTACTGCCACAGCGCGGACCGGATGATCGCCCAGCTGACGGCGGAAAACCCCGCCTATGAGAGCCTCACCATCAAGCGGGTGGACGAGGCTGTGGAGGCCGAGTTTGCCGATTCCCTGGACTATTACTACGTGCCCACGTTTTACGTGGACGGCGAAAAGCTCCTGGAGGGCGTGCCCACCCTGGAGAAGGTGAGGGCCGTGCTGGACCGGGCCCTGGAGGCCTGAAAAGGCGATGAAAAGACGTGCCGCCCGGTCTTTTGACCGGGCGGCACGCGCCGTTATTCGCTGTCTGTGTCTTCGTCTGTGTCCGTGGAGGCGCTGCTGCTGTTGGACAGGCCGCTGGTCTTGGACGAGCCCTCGCCGGTGTCCAGCTTCATATAGTCGGACAGTATCTTGCCCGCCTCCTCCGCCTGCTGGTACAGGTCGTAGTAGTCCAGCTCCACCGCGCCGGTGATGTTCTCCTCGCAGGACAGGGAGCCCATGGCGTGCCAGAGCATGTACCCGCCGGAGATGTCGTTGTCGTACACCGCCGTGATCTCCCGCTGGATGGCCACGTGGTCGTACTCATAGCCGTAGTCGTCCCATATCTGCATCCAGGTGCGGACCACGGCGGGTGTGGCGCACTCCTGCTGCCGCCGGGACACGTTGCGGGCCCAGTTGAACAGGGTCTGGTAGGGGTGCTGGAAGGGCCGGAAGTAGCTGCCGCCGTCCCAATAGGAGTTGAAGTGGTCGGGGTAGGGCATGCCGGAGATCACGTCCACCACGTTGGATATGGCCGGCCAGTACTGGCCGTAGGGCGCCACGTAGTCGTTGGAGGTCTCGCCGAACACGTCCGCTCCCACGTAGGCGCCGTGGGCGTGTATCTGGTCCGCGGCGTAGGTGAGGAAGCGCTGGATGACCTGGGCCTTGGACTCGTTGTTGGCGTTTTTCATGTCCACGCTGCCTTCCCGCTCGTAATTGATGATGTAGTCCGGGAAGCGGACGTAGTCGAACTGTATCTCGTTGAAGCCGAAGTTGTCCACGGCCTCCACGGCCAGGCCAACTTTATACTGCCAGATGTCCCGGGAGAAGGCGCTGGGCCAGTTGCCGCCGTCGATGGACACAAGGCCGCCGTAGGGGTCCGTGATGGCCCACTGGGGGTAGGCCTGGGCCAGCTGGGAGTCCTTGAAGGTGGACATACGGGCCACCAGGTAGAACCCCGCGTCCTTGGCCATCTGGATGGCCTCTTTCATCTCGTCCACGGTGTTGTAATAGGTGTACCGGTCCAGGATGCCGTATTGCCGGACCCAATCGGACTCGTAGGCCAGCTCAGCCTCGTCCTGGATGGTGATGACGAGGGTGTTGATGGCGGTGCCCTTGGCGTATTCGATGTAGCGGGAAATGCCGTCCTTGGTGGCCTGGAAGGCGGGGATGTACAGGGCATACACGTCCTTGGGCATCACGTTCGCGTCACCGAAATCCCCCTTCTCGTGGGGGAAGAAGTCCAGAGCTCCGGCATCGCCGCCGCCGTAGGCGTCGCCCCGCTGGATGTGGGTGGTGCTCCGGCAGTTCTCGCTGGACCAGTTCTCCATGGAGGAGGCGTAGTCAAAGGTCACGTACTCCGACTTGATCCAGCCGGACTCATCGCCCAGGCGTACCTGGTACATGTTCACCTGGCCGTCGCCGGAGAAGTAGTCGTAGCCCACCAGCCGCAGCAGCGTGCCCCGCTCCGCGAGGCCGCCCAGCTCCAGGCCGTTCTTGTCCTTCAGAAGGTTCACCGTGGAGCGCACGTAGACCTGGGTCTCCTGCATGAGCTCCGACAGGTCGTCCGTGATGAACTCGCAGGGGATGTATCCCACCTGGCCGTTCCAGTACACGTGGTAGTACTCGTCGCCGCTCTCGGTGATAAAGGGGGTCCAGCTCTCCAGCATCACCTGGGAGCCACGGCCGCAGTCGGCCACCCGGGCCAGGCCCTCGTTGTAGAAGGCGGCGGTCAGCTCGCCCTCCTGGCTCGTGACGTAGGCAGTGACGGGGTCCTCCCAGGCGGGGGTGCCGTCTGTGCCGGACAGCTCGTCCTGCTGCCGGGTGACGCTGCGGAGGTCGATGAACAGCGTGCTGCACATGGCGATGACGGCCAGCAGGAACAGCGCCAGCAGTATCCGCGCGCCCGGTTTCAGGCGGCGGGGGATGTATTTTCTTTTCCGCTCTTGGGCCATGCTGATCGCCTCCCGGGAAAACCGGCCCGTTTGCAGGCCATTTCCCATAAAAAGATACCACAAAAGCCCAAAAATGGCAAGTAGGTGGGGAATGGATGCCATATCTTGCGGAGGGAGGCGCGGATGTGCTACAATAATATGTATAGAAAGTTACATAAAACGGAGGCACAGCTATGACAGACCTGGAGCGGGCCAGAGAGATGTTCGCCCCCACCGCCTTCGCCACGGAGCGGACGGGCTGCGTCATCGACGATGTATCGCCCGGATACGCCCGCTGCTCCCTGGCCCTGACGCCGGGCCACATGAACCCCCTGGGGTCCCCCATGGGCGGGGCCATATTCACCCTGGCGGACTTCGCCTTTGGGGTGGCGGCCAACTTCGACCGGGACGTGTTCGTGTCCGCGTCGGCGGAGATACACTTTCTGACGGCCTCCCGGGGCGCGGTGCTGTACGCCGAGGCAAAGCAGCTCCACGCCGGGCGGAACAGCTGCCTGTTCGCCGTCACCGTCACCGACGATCTGGGGGCCAATGTGGCCTACGCCGCCGTCACCGGCGTGAAGATCCGGGAACGGAAATAATTATGTAAACTGTGTACTTGCACCACGCCAATGCCTCCCTCTGACGAGGGAGGTGGCTCCGGCGAAAGCCGGAGACGGAGGGAGAGATGGAATAACGCTGTCTTGGTGTATCTCTCCCCCAGTCTCGCTATCGCTCGACAGCCCCCTCGTCAGAGGGGGCCGCTGGTCAGGCGGTCAAACTTACCCTCTCACACCAACACCGGCTGCAGCTGCTTTCCCTCATAGGCGGCGTTCACCGCGCCGGCGACGCGGCCGTAGTCGCAGCTCAGGGACAGGGGCTTGGCCGCCGGGTCGTCCTGGCCGAAGGGGACGAAGTATATGTTCTTGCGCACCAGCAGCCGGCCTATGTTCTCTGCCGAAGCCCCCAGGCCGTCGTTGGTGGATACGCCGATGACCACCGGCTTGCCGTTTCTCAAGTGGCCTTTGGCGGCCATGGTGACGGCGGTGTCCGTGACGCCGCGGCTGAGCTTCGCCAGGGTGTTGCCGGTGCAGGGCACGATGGCCAGCACGTCCATGAGCCCCTTGGGCCCCAGGGGCTCCGCCTCCGCGATGGAGGTCACGGCCTTGTGGCCGCTGGTCCGCTCCAGCAGCTCTATCCAGCGGGCCGCCTCCCCGAAGCGGCTGTCCCGCTGGGCGTTCTCGCTGAATATGGGCACCACGTCGAATTCCTCACACAGCCGGGGCAGCACCGCCTCCAGCTTGGAGAAGGAGCAGTAGGAGCCCGTCAGGGCCAGGCCAAGCTTGAGCTTCGTCATATCTCATCCACCTCCATGGCCCGGTAGATGGCCTCGGCCATCACGTCCGCCGCGGCCTTGGGGGCGTACATCCCCGGCAGGCCCGGGGCCTTCAGCACCGGCGTGTCGTCCTGCCAGCCCCCGGGCGCGCTGGCCAGGTCCATGCACAGCGCCCCGCCGTAGTCCCCCGCCAGCACCGGCGCCGGGACCGTGTTCACCACCGCGTCGTAGGACCCAGGTATGTGCGTTATGTCAACTGCATCCAGCCCCCGGGACCGGGCGGATGCCCTTGCCGCCTCGCCCCGGGCGGCCACGGTGACGTGGGCCCCCAGGGAGGCGAGCATGCCGGCCAGAAAGCCGCCGATGCGCCCGAAGCCCACCACCAGCACCTCCATGCCGCCCAGGGCACGGTTGGACCGGCGCATGAGCAGCTCCAGCGCCCCCTCGGCGGTGAGGGCGGCGTTCTCGATGGCGTAGATCTCGTCCTCGTAGTAGGGGACGCCCCGGCGCTGTGCGGGCGGCGCGATGACGTATTCGCCGTCGGGCACCACACGGTGTCCGTCCGCCTCCAGCCGCTTTTTCAGGTACAGGAACCGGGGGTCGGCCCCCTGTAATGTAAGATCCAAGTTCATCACCTCTTGCCATGCTATGCAAAATCGGGTAAAATTGACAGTGTGAGCACAGCGCTAAAGCCTCCCCTGTGCAAGGGGAGGTGCCGAGCAAAGCGAGGCGGAAGGGTTGTTACCAAGCCAGGATGATTGCCAAGACTGGTAACAATCCCCCAGTCAGCTTTGCTGCCAGCCCCCTTTGCACAAGGGGGCCCTTATAAGGAGGCTAAATAAATATGAAAGACATCTTTACCCCGGCGGACATCCTGCTGCCCAAGGCGGGGACCGACATGACGAAATGGGCTGCTCTGGCCTGCGACCAGTACTCCGCCAAGCCTGAATACTGGGATGGCATGAGCGGGTATGTGGGCGACGCCCCCTCGGCCCTGCGGCTGATGCTGCCGGAGGCGTACCTGCACGCCCCGGACGTGGAGGCCCGCAAGGACGCCATGCTCCGCGCCATGGAGGACTACCTGGTGGGGGATATATTCCAAACTGTGCCGGATTCTTACGTCTATGTGGAGCGAACTCTTCCAAATGGAAAGGTAAGACGGGGTTTGGTGGGGAAACTTGACCTGGAGGCCTATGACTGGACGCCCGGGTCAAAACCACCGGTGCGGTCCACGGAGGCCACGGTGCCCGAGCGGCTGCCCACCCGGGTGGAGCTGCGGCGGCGGGCGGCCCTGGAGATGCCCCACATCGTGCTGTTCATGGACGACCCGGCGGACACGGTGCTGGGCGCGGCGGAGCCAGGGGAGGTCCTGTACGACTTCGACCTGTACGCCGGGGGCGGCCGCCTCAAGGGGTCCCGCCTCACCGGCGGCGCGGCGGCGAAGGTACAGGCAGCCGTCGAGGCCCTGCCCGGAGAGCTCATCTTCGCCATGGGCGACGGCAACCACTCCCTGGCGGCGGCGAAAAACCGCTGGGAGGAGCTGAAGGCAGCCGGGGCCCCGGCGGACCACCCGGCCCGGTACGCCCTGGCGGAGCTGGAGAACGTGCGGGACAGTGCGGTGGAGTTTTTTCCCATCCACCGGGTGGTCATCGGCACGGACGCCGGGGGCTTCGTGGAAGAGATGACCGGGGACGACACCGGCCGTCTGGTGGCGAAGGCCGACGAGCTGGCCAAGGCATACGTGGCGGCGCACGGCGGCGAGGTGGAGTACATCCACGGCGAGGCGGACGCCCGGGCCCTGGCGGCCCAGCCGGGAGGCGGCGCGTGGCTGCTGCCCAGCCTGCCCAAGGAAGAGCTGTTCCCCCACATCCTCGCCGACGGCAACTATCCGAAGAAGAGCTTTTCTGTGGGCGAGACACTGGACAAGCGCTGGTATCTGGAGTGCCGCGCCATCCGGTGAAAATACAAAAAGGAGGCTGTGATATGATATACGCGAGCGTGAAAGACGGCGGCACGGCGGGCTGTCCCGCGGCGGTGTGCCGGGCCCTGGCGTGGCTCAAGGATAATGACATCCGGGCTATGGAGCCGGGCAAGCACCCCATCGAGGGGGAGGACATGTACGTCATGGTCCAGAGCGTGACCACCCACCCGGCGGAGGGGTCCAAAATGGAGGCCCACACCAAGTACATCGACCTCATGTACTGGCCTGAGGCCGGGGAGCGCATCGGCGTGGCCCGGCTGCGGGGCGGCGAGGTCCCGGCAGAGGACCACCCGGAGGGGGATTTCAAGCTCTTCGACGCGGTGGCGGACGAGTTTTTCATCCACACCGCCCCCGGGGACTTTTGCGTGCTGTTCCCGGCGGACGCCCACCGGCCCTGCGTGCACCCCGACGGGGTGACGCCCGTATCCTTCCGCAAGGCGGTGGTGAAGATCGCCGTGGGATTGGTGGAGTAAATAACGACAGAAAAGCCCTGCCGCATGCCGCGGCAGGGCTTTTGCCATATCCGGTTCAGTTGGTGGTCACCGTCTCGGCCAGGGCCAGAAGCTGCTGGGTGGTCATGCCTTCGGCGGAGAGTTTGAAGTACACGCTCTCATCCTCCGCCACCCAGACCACCATGACGGGACTGCCGTCCGGGCTCTCTACCAGGCCCGCCGGCTGGCCCTGGACCGTGATGTCGCTGACGGTGTGACCGGCGCAGGGGTCGGATCCGCCCGGCTCCTTGTCCTCACGCTCCCGGTAGGCGCCCACATAGTAATTGTCGTATGTGAGACCGGGGATGTGGGGCTCGTAGCGGAGCTTGACGGAGCAGCCAGCGCCGTTCACCCAGGTCCGCTCCACATAGGGGAACTCGCCGGGATATCCGAAGGTGCCCCGCTCCACATAGTCCTCCGGCAGGGCGGGCTGCCAGTCGCCCAGCTGCCCGATGGCGGCCAGGGTGTTCTCGTCCAGGGGCGGGACCTCATCCACCTGATGGGCGGTCTCCGCCAGGGCGATGAGGTCCAGGTCCCCGTCGCTGCAGGACAGGGTGAAGCCCACGCCCAGCTCCTCGTCCGTCCAGATGAGCTGTGTCCCCAGGTCCGTAGTCAGCAGGGTGGCGGGGGAGCCGTTCACGGTCACATCAAGCTGCTGGACGATGTCGTCCTTGTCCACGGCCCACTGACCGAAGCCCAGGTCCGCCGCCTCATAGTGGAGGGCGATCCGCCGGCCGCTCTCATCCTCCCAGACAGCGTCGGCATAGCTGTCACGATAGGAGGAATCCCCGCTCTCCCCATAGCCCTCCGGCACGTCCAGGGTCCAGACGCCCATGTCGATGGGGCCGTCGCCGGCGGTGTCAAAGCTGAACTGGACTTCCTCGGTATAGCCGGTCTCGTCCGGGCCGCCCACGAGCACGGTCTCGGAATGGAAGATGATGCGGCTCACGCCTACCGCCAGGGCCGTCACAGAGAAAAGCCCCGCGACGGCCGCCGCGATGAGGACCACGCGGCCCGTGCGGCGGACCGCTTTCTTTCTGCCCGGTGCGCCGGGGCGGAGGGGGATCACCTGGCCGCCGGTCCGCTGGGCCTCCGTGAGGGCGGCCCGGATACGGGCGTCCGCCTCCGGGGAGAGGCGCACCTGATCCCACGCCTGCTGCAATTTATCCATACTGCGCTCCCTCCAATCGTATTTTCAGGTGCTTCCGGGCCCGGTCCAGCCGGGTGGTGACGGCGGTCCTGGATATGCCCAATATCCTCGCGATCTCCTGGGTGGAATACCCCTCGTAGTAGTAGAGGTACACCGCCGCCCGCTCGCTCTCGCCCAATGCCATCACGGCCCAGAACACCTCGCTGTGGTCCGGGGTATCAAAGAAGAGCTCCTCGCTGAGAGGCTCCGTCTTTCGCCGCCAGGCGGAGCGGAGCAGGTCCTTGCAGAGATTCACCGTCACGGCGGCCAGCCAGGCCTTCTCCCTGCCGGGTCTGATCTTTCCGTCGTTCTCCAACAGACGGATGAAGGCCTGCTGTACCACGTCCTCGGCGTCGGGGCGGGACTTGGTATAGCTCAACGCCAGGCGGTAGACCATGTTCTTATGCTGCTCGTACAGCGCCAGCACATCCAATCGCGCCGCCTCCTTGTATTATGAAGTAGTAGTTTTTAGTGACCCTCTCCAAGGTCATGTGCTACACTGAAAGGGATGCTGTGGATCGGTTCAAATCACCTACCGCGAGACGGTTCTTTCGAGGCTCCGACCACGGCTCCTTGCAGTTTTGTTGATCAGTTAGATACC
>CANQIH010000069.1 GCA_947624035.1 uncultured Oscillospiraceae bacterium
CAGCATGACAAGACCTCCCACCTGAAGATGGTGGTGGCGGTGGGCGTGGTCATGGGCGTCCACGCCGCCGTGGAGGTGTTCGTCCAGGGCGTGCATATCGACATGCACACCATCCTCTACTACCTGCCCGTGAGCCTTTTGTACATCTTCTCCATGGCTCTGGGCTACCTGGGTCTGCGGTACATAGAGCTTTCCGTGTCCTCCCCCATATGCAACTCCTCCGGCGCCCTGGTGGCCATCGTCACCCTGGCCACGGCGGGGCTGGGGGCCGTGACCGGGCTCCAGCTGGGCGCGGTGGCCCTGGTGTGCGTGGGCGTGGTGGGCCTGGGCTTCGTGGACATGCACGAGGACGAGGCTGCCCGGGCCGCCCGGCAGAGCATCTCCAACTACAAGTACGCCAAGAGCTTCATCGCCATATTGCTGCCGGTGCTGTACTGCGTGCTGGACGCCGCCGGCACCTTCGCGGACAGCCTGGTGTTGGAGACGCTGGACGAGGACAGCGCCAACGTGGCCTATGAGCTTACGTTCCTGGCCGCCGGGGCGGTGTGCCTCGTGATCCTGCTGGCCAGGCGGGAGCGGTTCACCGTCCGCCAGGAGACGCCCAAATACATCGGCGCCTGCTTTGAGACCGCCGGCCAGCTGGCCTACATCTACGCCCTGGCCGACTCGGACCACGTGGCCCTGTCCGCCCCCATCATCTCCGGCTACTGCCTGGCCTCCGTCATCTGGGGCCGCTTGTTCCTCAAAGAAAAACTCAGCTGGAAGCACTACGCCATGATCGCCGTCGCCATCGTGGGCATCGTGCTGCTGGGCCTGTCCGACGGCCTGACAGGAGACGTGTGACACTGATAAAACGCAAAAAAGCGGAGACCTTTTCGGGTCTCCGCTTTTTTGCGCGCTCTGTCACCGGATAAAGTTCATGAACTGCGGGGATTCCTTTTCCGGCAGGCCGTACTTCTCGCGCCCCAGGGCGATGCTCTTCATGAGGAAGGCCATGTTCCGGGCCAGGGTCCGCATGGTCTGCAGGCCCTCGGTGTCCTGGGCCGCCTCCCCCTTGTCCCGGCCGTGGACGCCGTTCCAGTACTGGCTGGAGGCCACGGGCATCCCGGCGATGGTGAAGTACTTGTTCAGCTCGTCGAAGGTGGATGTGAGGCCGCCCCGCCGGGCCGCCGCCACGCTGGCGCCCACCTTCATGGTCTTGTCGAAGGGGGTACTGTAGAAGAGCCGGTCCAAAAAGGAGATCAGCGTGCCGTTGGCGGAGGCGTAGTAGACCGGCGAGGCGATCACCAGCCCGTCGCAGGCCTCGAACTTGGGCGCGGCCTCGTTCACCGCGTCGTCAAAGGCGCACCTGCCCCGCTGGGCGCAGGTGTTGCAGGCGATGCAGCCCCGGATGTCCTTATTCCCGATCTGCATGGTCTCCGTGTCGATGCCCTCCGCCGCGAAGACCTTCTCCATCTCCCGCAGCGCGAGGGCGGTGTTGCCGTTCGCCCGGGGGCTGCCGTTGATCATCAGTACGTACATCTGTCATCCTCCTATACGGTCCATATTTGCATCCAGTATATCACCAGCCCGCCCGGGCTTCAAGCGGGAATGCAACGCCTGGACGGCTGCCAGGCCCCTGGCCCCCTCGTCAGCGGTCTACGCCAGCCCCTTGCCTCCCCCTACGTTAGACTATTGCCATGCCCCTTGCCTCCCCTTGAGGGGAGGTGCCCCCGAAGGGGGCGGTAGGGTGAAACGTTAGTCAACTGCCATCCCCTGTTCCCCCCTTCAGACGCGTCGGCGCACGCGTTGTAGGTCTCCCTTTGCCGCGAGCGGCAAGGCTCAAATACAACGCGGCGCCTCCTTTTCCCCAAAGAGCAAGCGTGCTCTTTGGGGACCCCGTTAGGGCTCCTTGCCAGCTCCCCCGTAGGGGGAGCCAAGGGATGCGGTGCTGGCATCACAAACTATCGCAATAGTGTATTGACAATCCCGCACTATCGTGATAGTATACATCCATAAACTATTGCAATAGTGTGGAAGGAAGTACATACCCATGAAGCTGTTTGATTCGGAACTGAAGGTGATGGACGTGCTGTGGAGCCGGGGGGACATGACGGCCAAGGAGATATCCAACATCCTCCACGACGCCATCGGCTGGAACATGAACACCACCTACACCGTCATCAAAAAATGCGTGGCCAAGGGGGCCATAGAGCGCTCGGAGCCCAATTTCATGTGCCACGCCCTGATATCCAAGGACGCCGTCCGGGCGGCGGAGGCCAGTGAGCTCGTCACAAAGCTCTTCGACGGGTCCCCCGACCTGCTGTTCGCCTCCCTGCTGGGGGGAAAGACGCTGAGCCGGGAGCAGATCGACCGGCTGCGGGCCTGGATAGACCAGCAGGAGTGAGCGGTATGCTGAGCCTTCTTGAGATGAGCGTCGCCGGCGGCCTCATCATCCTGGCCGCGGCGCTGCTGCGGGCCGCCCTGCTGGACCGGCTGCCCAAGAGGACCTTCCTGGCCCTGTGGGCATTGGCCGCCCTGCGGCTCACGGTGCCGGTGAGGCTGCCCTTCCGGTTCAGCCTATTCACTCTGCTGCGCCATGCGGCGCCCCAAACCGCGGGACCGGCCCCCGTCCCCGCCGCCGTCACACCGCCTGTGCAGGCAGCGCCGCAAGTAGTTGACATAATTCAAGAAATCCCCCAAGTTGACCCTGGGCGGCCCTTCCCCACCATGGCCGTCATATGGCTGGCGGGGGCGGCGCTCTGCGCCGGACTTCTCATCGCAAGCTACATCCACAGCCGCCGGGCGTTCCGTGGGTCCCGGCCGGTGGAAAACCGCTTCACGGCCGCCTATTTTGGGGCCCATCCCACCCGCCGCCCGGTGTCTTCCGGCCCGTGATCCTGCTGCCCGCCACAGTCGATTGGGCGGACGAGGAAACGCTTATCTATGTGTTCACCCACGAGCTGGCCCACATCCGGCGGCTGGACGCCCTGTGGAAGCCGCTGCTGGCGGCGGTGGCCTGCCTGCACTGGTTCGACCCGCTGGTATGGCTCATGCTGGCGCTGGCCGGGCGGGACATGGAGCTGGCCTGCGACGAGGCTGTGGTGCGCGCCCTGGGCCGGGAGGCCCGGAAGGGCTACGCCCGGGCGCTGCTGACCATGGAGGAGCGGCGGGGCGGTCTCGCGGCGGCCAGCTATTTTTCCAAAAACGCCACGGAGGAAAGGATACGTTCCATCATGAAGATAAGACCAAGATCGTTTTTGAGCATATTTCTGGCCTTCGCCCTGGTGCTCACCGTGGGCGGAGCGCTGGCCACCACAGCTGGCGCGGCGGAGACGGACAGCGATGTCCTGTACGCCGAGCTCATACCGGGCCGCTGCGGCACCTACGACGGCTATTTTGAGCTGGACCGGGAGGAATTTGAGGAACTCTGTGCGCAGGAGGAGCCCCGGTGGTGGAGCTATGAGGACTACGCCGAGGAGGCCCTGCGGCTGAAGGCGGAGGCGGCCGGGCTCACCGGCGCCACCGTTCAGTACCCCGACGGGACCGCCATTTACTGGACCCAGGAGCGGGTGGACGCCTACGGCGCCCGCTATGACGCGGTGCTGGGGGCCATCGGCCAGGGGCTGCGGCTGTCCAGGACGCCGGACTGCCGCCTGGCGGAGGACCCCTCCGGCGGTGAGCTGATCGCCATGCTGCTGCCCCCGGCGGCGGAGGACCGGGAGGCGCCCGCAGATACGGAAGCGCCCGTCATGTATCCCAGCGCCGTGATATCGTCCTCGGACGGGACGGAAACGCCCGCCATGTATTCCGGCAACGTGATATCGTCCTCGGACGGGACCGTGTACGTGTTCACCGAGGACGGCGAGCCGGTGAGCATGACCCAACAGGAGTACAAGGTGCTCTTTGATATCCCGGAGCCGGAGGCGGAGGTGGAGTGGTGGACCGCCGAGGAGTACGCCGCCTGGCTGGAGCAGGAGAAAAAGGACCTGCAGGACAGCTTGGGCCAGCGGGCCTGGACCAACTCCGACGGCTGGTTCATCTGGACCCAGGAGAAGATCGACGAGGCCATCGAAATGTATGAGCAGGTGCTGGCGGACATCGAGAACGGCCTGCTGGTATCCAAGCCCATGGCCGGCGGCGCGCTCCTGTACGAGGGCGCGGACACGGCCGTACAGTATTCCGGCTCTGACGCCTTCCGGGGCTACACCTACGTCTTTAACGACGGGGACGAGTGGATTCAGCTGGGTCCCTTCGACACGGAGGAGGAGCTGCTGGACGCCCTGACGGACGAAGTGAACGCCCGGGTGGCGGACGGACGGCTCTCGGAAGAGGCGGCACAGGACATCTTGGACGGATACGACCCCGCCCCCGGCGCGGCGCAGATCTTCACGCCCGGCGGAGAGGTCACCTACAGCTCCGACAGCGAGGGCCAGGAGGTGGCGGAGGAGGAGCTTTATTCCACCCAGACCGTGCTCACCGATGCGTCGCAGGCGGCGCTGGACGAGCTGGATGACGCCATAGAGCCATACCTGCCCTTCGGCCTGCGCTGCGGCTACGACGTGCCCACCGGCGAGTTGACGCTGTACTGGAACGGCCGGCAGGTCCGGGGTCTCTATGACAGCACGGCGGGGGTGTGGATCACGGCCCATTCGGGGGACGGCACCTGGCCCGAGGACACGCCAGAGGTCATGGCCGTTTACGAGGGCGGAAAGCTCACCGGCCTGCGGCTGGCCACCGAGGAGGAGCAGGAGCAGTGGGACCGGCTCCGGGCCGTGTCCGGCCTGTCCGGCAGCCCCGCGTCTGACGCCCCGCCCCCGGAGCCCGAGACGGAGAACAGCGCTCTGCGCGCCGGGGAGGACGTCACCGCCGGGGCCCAGTTCTTCTCCGCAGGCGCCGCGGACCGCGACGTCTATGGCAGTCTGGAGGCCGGCATGGAGGTGACGGTGACTACCCTCAGCGCCGCCCCCGGCAACACCGTCTCCGTTGGCCTGCTGACCCGGACAGACGCCAAGCTGGAGGTCATCCTGCGGCGCGGGGATGCGGAGCTCACCCGGGATGTGGAGCTGAAGGCAGACCAACCGCAGACCGTGGCGCTTTATCCCGGCGCCGCCGGGGAGTATGACCTGTGCCTGAAAAACACCGGCGGCTGCGCCGCAGAGTTCACCGCTAGCTGCCTGGTGACGTGAAGCGGCGAGGATGACCCGCAAAGCCAGCGGCCCCCTCTCGTCGGTGTACGCGACAATAGGTCAGGGCCTGGTGCAAGCACCAGGCCCTGAATATTGCGCGGCACCTCCTCTCCCCAAAGGGCAAGCGTGCCCTTTGGGGGCCCCATAGGGGGCTGTCGCGAAGCGACTGAGGGAGAGACTTTTAGTATCTCTCCTTCCGTCTTGGCCTGACGGCCAAGCCACCTCCCTCGTCAGAGGGAGGCTTGGGTGCGGCAATCGTCCAAGTCTCTGCCAGACCCCTTGGCTCCCCCTCGGGGGAGCTGGCGAGGAGCCCATCGGGGCCCCCACGCGGCACGCCTGTCGCGTGGGGAAAAGGAGGCGCCGCGCTGTATTCGAGCCTTGCCGCTTGCGGCGAGGGGAGACCTACGACGCGTGCGCCGACGCGACTGAAGGGGGGAAACGGGGGATGGCAGTTGACCAGCCTTTCACCCTTCTGCCTCGCTTTGCTCGGCACCTCCCCTCAAGGGGAGGCGAGGGGGCCGGCGATGGACCGCCCTCAAGGGGAGGCAGGGGGTGCTGGCAGTAGACCATCCCCGCAGGGGGAGCCGAGAGGGCTGGCGATCATCGACAACAACGCCCCGGCGGGGACCGCCGGGGCGTTGGTATACATCAATATTCGCCATTATGCGCCATTCTATCCATCCCCCGTCAGGCCGCGTGGCGGCGGAAGCGGCGGGGCAGCGACGCCGCGGGACGGTCCGAGCCATGTCCACGTGGGTGGGAGATGTTCCGCCGGAGCCGGTGGATGCACAGCACGCAGGCCGGCAGCAAAAACAGGTCCGCGGCCACCCAGGCCGCCGGGGAGGCGCAGCAGGCCGCCGTGAAGCCGAAGGCCGGCACGAAGCAGTAGCCCACCACCGCCCGGGCGATCATCTCCAGCACGCCGGAGAGGATGGCAAGGACGCTGTAGCCCATGCCCTGGATGGAGAAGCGCACGATATTCACCAATGCCAGAGGGAAGAAGAAGGCCGTGCTGATGTGGATGTGCTGGGTCACCAGACTCACCAGTACCGGCAGGTCCGCGCCCTCCTTGGCGTCGATGAACCACATGGCGCAGCTGGGAGCGAAGGCCTGCATGGCGGCGAAAGCGGCCAGGGAGTAGAGAAGCCCCAGCAGGGCGCAGTCCCGGATGCCCCGGCCCAGCCGGTCCAGCCGGTTGGCGCCCACGTTCTGGCCGCAGTAGGTGGCCATAGCGGCGCCCATGGCGTCGAAGGGGCAGGCCAGCAGGCCGTAGAGGCGGCTGCCGGCGGCCATGGCGGCCACGTAGAGGCTGCCCAGGCCGTTCACGGCGGACTGGAGGATGATGGAGCCGATGGCGGTGACGGAGTACTGAAGCCCCATGGGCACGCCCATCATGCAGAGGTCGCCGCACAGCGCCCCGGAGAGGGCCATCTCCTCCCGGGACAGGCGCAGGATGGGGAACCGGCGGCGCACGAACCAGAGGCATGCCAGGCCCGACACGGCCTGGGAGGCCACGGTGGCCACGGCGGCCCCGGCCACGCCCATGTGGACCCAGAGGATCAGCGCCACGTCCAGGACGATGTTCAATATGGAAGACAGGGCCAGGAAGTACACCGGCGTGCGGCTGTCGCCCAGGGAGCGGATGACGCCCGCCAGAATGTTATAGAGGTACGTCACGGGGATGCCCATGAAGATGATGAAGATGTACCGGTAGGAATTCTCAAAGATGTCCGCCGGGGTGTCCATGGCGGTGAGGATGCGGCGGCAGAGAAAGCCGGTGGCCACAGTCATCACCAGGGCGAAGGCCGCCGAGAGATAGATGGAGTTGGCCACGTACCGGCGCATCTGGCTGTGCTGCCCCGCGCCCATCTCCCGGGCCACGGGGATGGCGAAGCCGCTGCACACGCCCATGCAGAAGCCGATGATGAGAAAGTTGATGGACCCGGTGGCGCCCACCGCCGCCAGGGCTCTCGAGCCCAGCAGCTTGCCCACGATGACGGTGTCCACCATGCTGTACATCTGCTGGAACAGCAGGCCGAACAGGGTGGGCAGGGCAAAGCCCAATATGAGCTTCATGGGCTCGCCCTTCGTCAGGTCTTTTGTCATATGAAAATCCTCCACCAGGCCCCTTGCCTCCCTCGTCGGCGCACGTGTTGTAGGTCTCGCTTTGTGGCAGGCCCCAAAGCTCAAATACAACGCGGCGCCTCCTCTCCCCAAAGGGCAAGCGTGCCCTTTGGGGACCCCGTTTGGGAGGTGTCCTCCGTGCGGAGCAAGGAGGACAGAAGGGGGGACAAGTTAGCATAAGTTTTCCTTCAGATCACGCACATTATAGTCATGCTCCCCGCCGATTTCCAGCGCAAAAATACATGATTTTTCCGGGTTTTCCGGGGCCGGATTTGCGCGTTATTTCTTTCACGAAACAAAGCTCGCCCGAACACCGCCGGTATTTGATTCGCTGATTCGCGAATGGGCATGTTGCACAGGAAAATCATGTCAATTTTGTCAATTTCCAGTCATTGACAGTCGTCGGATTTTGGTGTATAGTCACAACATCAGAACTGAAAACGTTCCCGGGAATGTTCCCGGTAACGTTTTACCGCATGAAACGGAGGTGCGGCCCTTGACCATCAAGGACGTGGCGGCCTACTGCGGCGTCAGCGTGAGCACGGTGTCAAGGGTCCTGAACGACCACCCGGACGTGCGCGACGACGTGCGGGAGCGGGTGCGGGCGGCCATCCGGGAGTGCAATTTCGTCCCCAACAACAGCGCCCGGGCCTTGGTATCCAGCCGGTCCACGGCCATCGGCGTGGTGTCCCGTGGCGTGGACAACCCCTTCCTCTCCTCTCTCATTCGGGTCCTGGGCCGGGAGATCCACCAGCGGGGCTACACCATGGTCCTGCAGCAGATCCCCACCAGCGCCGACGAGGTGCGGGCCGCCGCCGAGCTGGAGCGGGAGAAGAAGCTGCTGGGCGTGATCTTCCTGGGCGGCCGGTTCAACTACACCGAACAGGAGCTGCGCCAGCTCACGGTCCCCTTCGTCTGCTGTACATACACCAACACCTTCGGCGACCTGCGGGAGGACGCCTACTCCTCCGTCAGCATCCGGGACGAGGAGGAGGCCTGCAAGGCGGTGGAGCACCTGCTCTCCCACGGCCACCGGCGCATCGCGGTGCTGCTGGACGACGCCGGGGACAGCTCCATCGGCCAGCTCCGGTTCCAGGGCTACAAGCGGGCTCTGGAGAAGCACGGCCTTGACTATGACCCCGGCCTGGTGGCCCTCACCGGCGCCTATGACATGAAGGACGCCTACGACGGCGTGTGCGCCCTCATCGACGGCGGCGCGGACTTCACCGCCCTGATGGTCATATCGGACGCCCTGGCCATGGCCGCCATGAAGGCCCTGACCGACCGGGGCCGCAAGGTGCCGGAGGACTGCTCCGTCATCGCCATCGACGGGCTGGACATGACCAACTACACCGTCCCCACCCTTACAACATTATGTCAACCTGCCGCCGAGATGGCCCGGGAGAGCGTGGACATGCTCACGGGCATCATCGAGGGCACCGGCGTCCACCGACACAAGCTGGTGGAGACCACCCTGCGGGAGGGCGCCTCCGTGGCCGCCCCCCGGCGCTGACGGCATTTCACTTCGTATCATTCGGCCCACTGCCGCGTGAAATATTTTTATGAAAGGGAAACCACAAAATGAAGAAACTTCTTGCGCTCATCCTGGCCGTCGTCATGTGCCTGAGCCTTGCCGCCGTGGCCTTTGCCGACGACGAGGGCTCCGTGTACTGGCTGAACTTCAAGCCCGAGTCTGACGAGGTCCTCCAGCAGATCGCCCAGATGTACAAGGACGAGACCGGCGTCGAGGTGAAGGTCGTCACCGCCGCCTCCGGCACCTACAGCCAGACCCTGAACTCCGAGATGGACAAGTCCGATCCTCCCACCATGTTCGTCATCGGCAACACCGCTGGCGTCCGGGACTGGCAGGATTACGCCCTTGACCTGACCGGCACCCCCATCGCCGAGGAGCTGAACACCGACGCCTACAACCTGTATGCTGAGGATGGCAAGCTGGTCTCCATCGGCTACTGCTATGAGTGCTACGGCATCATCGTGAACCCCGACCTGGTGGAGGCCGCCGGCCACTCCATGGACGAGATCACCAACTTCGACGGCCTGAAGGCCGTGGCGGAGGACATCCACGCCCGCGCTGAGGAGCTGGGCTTCGACGCCTTCACCTCCAACGATATGGACAGCTCCTCCTCCTGGCGCTACACCGGCCACATGGCCAACCTGGAGTACTACTACGAGGAGCAGGACGCCGGCGCTGCCTGGACCGAGTGCCCGCCCGAGCTGACCGGCGCCTACATGGACAACTTCAAGGCCCTGTATGACCTGTGCGTGGACAACAGCCTGGTCGCCCGCTCCGAGCTGGCCACCGGCGGCCACGACGCCGAGAACGAGTTCAAGACCGGCCAGGCCGCGTTCTTCGTTCAGGGCTCCTGGGAGTATCCCGCCGTCGCCGAGGCTGTCCCCAACGCCACCATGATCCCCTACTACTGCGGTGTTGAGGGCGAGGAGAAGGCCGGCCTGAACTGCGGCACCGAGAA
>CANQIH010000070.1 GCA_947624035.1 uncultured Oscillospiraceae bacterium
TCTGGAGCATGGTCCACCAAGCGGTACGAGCCTGGTTCCAGCCCTTGGAGATCTGGTAGTAGTCGCCCATGTTGGGGACGATGGTGGCGTTGAACTCGTTCATGATCTCGTTGTCGTCCCAGATGCCGGACAGGTCCACCGTGCCGTCAGCGGCGCTGGAGCGCACGCCGAAGTAGTTGGCCTCCCGGACCGCCTCGGCGGTGTGCTCGGAGTCGCACATGTACTGGATGAACTTCTTGGCAGCCGCGACACGGGCGTCGTCGCCGTTATCGAAGATGCCGAAGCCCCACATGCCGCCGTTCAGGACGGGGGCAACGCCCTCCTGGGAGGGGAAGTTCATGAAGGCGATCTCCTCGCCGTTCATGGTGAGACCAGCGCCGGTGCCGGCGGTGTTGGGATCGAGCTGCTGCTGGATGCTCCAGCACAGAGCGATCTTCAGCACGCCCTGATAGAACAGAGCGATCTCGTCGCCGCCCACGATGGAGGCGTCGAACTCAAGGCCCTCGCCCTGCATCGCGGCCAGCTCCTCGATGGCCTGGATGTTCTCGGGGTCGTCCCAGGTGTAGCCGTCATGCTCGGGGGTGGTGTAGGTGCCGCCGTGGAAGTTGGTCACCAGAGCGCGGGTGCCCTGGTCGCCGCCCTGGCCGGCGCAGTACACCGCCACAGCGGTCTGGCCGAAGTGGTCATACAGAGCCTTGACAGCGGCCTTGAAGCCGTCCACGGTCCAGGTGTGGTTCTCCAGGTCCACGTACTGATCGGCGCCAGCCTCCTTGAAGGCGTCCACGTTGATGCCGGCGCAGAAAGCGGTCATGACCAGGGGATAGAGATAGATGGAGCCGTCGTCAGAGGTCACCACGTCCATAACGGTGGGGTTGATCTCCTCCAGGTCCTTCTCATCGAACATGTCGCGCAGGTCCACCATGTGGCCCTGAGCGCCCCAGCCAGCCACCATACGGTCGGGACCTTCCATCAGCAGGTCGGGGGTGTTGCCGCCGGTGATGGCGGTGTTCACCCGGTCGTCGCCGTCGGTGTAGGTGAGGTAGTCGACCGTCACATGGATGCCGGTCTCCGCCTCGAAGTCGCCCACCAGGCGGTTAACGACTTCCTCATTGCCCCAGTTGCCGATGGGATAGGTCCACAGGGTGATCTCCGTGGCCTCGTCGCCGGCAAACGCCGCGGTGGCGCCGAAGCTGGCGACCATGGCGACGCAGAGGAGAATGGCGATAAGTTTCTTCATGTGTTGTTCCTCCTTCATAGTGTTGGAAATTTACCGTCATGCTGTTACCCTGTAACAGCATGAACAGGGACGTCCCTGTTCGCGTTTCTATTGTTATTCACACCAGTTTTAACGCGATAAAGCGCCCTGTCGTTGGTTAAATATTACAACAGCGTCCAGAAATTGTCAACAGATTCTTGCATCAAAATTCCCAGGCAGTCCCTTTTCCCCTGCGCGGACAGGAAAAGCCCCTCCGCGCCAAATGCGCGGAGGGGCTGCTCATCTCATCATACTGCGTTTTTCAGGTGAAGGCGGGCTCACCGCCGTCCAGGAGCTGGCCCAGCATGACGTCGCACATGATGAGGCTCCGGGGCAGGTGGAAGGGGCCCTTGAAGGTGGAGCCCTTGGTGGAGGGCTGCGTGGGCAGGCCGTCCCGGCGGAGGTAGCCGTACCACTCGCCGTTTTCCGGGTCGGCAAAGTGCTCCCGGCAGTAGTCCAGGGTCTTTTCAAACCAGGTCAGGTATTTCTCCTCCTTGGTATCCCGGTAGAGCATCAGGGAGGATATCAGGATCTCGTTGTGGGGCCACCAGAGCTTCATGTCGTGCTCGTAGGCCTCGGGGGGCTTTTTCAGGCAGTCGATGAAGTACAAAAGCCCGCCGTATTCCTGGTCCCAGCCGGCCTCGACGGCCCAGTTGAACACCTGGGCCGCCTTGGCGTGCAGGTCCTCGTTCCCGGTGCGATTGGCATACTCCAGCAGAAACCACACGCACTCGATGTCGTGGCCGGGGTTCACGGTCCGGCCCTCGGTGTAGTAGAGGCGGGTGTTGCCCTCGGGGTCCACGTTCTCCAGGGTGCAGTGGAGATCCGGCTTCACGTGGTACTTGAATATCTCCTCCGCGCAGATGGCGGCCCGCTCGTCGTAGAGGGCGGCCTGCTCGGGGTCCACCCGGTGCATGACGGAGGTGATGTTCAGGTAGATCATGGGGTTTGCCAGGGCCCGGCCGGTGCGGGTCTCGGGGATGGTCTTGGGGCCCATGCCCGTGGGGTCGGCGATGAGGCCCTGGTTCAGCTGCCAGATGAGCTCATAGGCCCGCCGGGCCCGCTCCAGGTTCTCCCGCTTGCCGGTGACGCCGTAGTACTCGGCGTTGGCCAGGGCGTAGAACCCCTCGGAGAAGCAGTACCGCCGCTGGCGCAGGGGCCTGCCCTCCGCCGTCACGGTGAAGTACATCCGGCCGTTGGCGTCCGGGTTTATGCAGTATTTCTCCAGAAAGTCGATGCAGCTCTCCGCCGCCTCCAGCCACTCCGGCCGGACGCCGTACACGTGACAGAGATAGGAGAAGGTCCAGCCGCAGCGGCCCTGCATCCAGACGCTCTTGTCGGTGGAGTAGATCTCCCCCTTCCGGTCCAGGCAGGTATATACGCCGCCGTGCTCCTTATCCATGCCGTGCTCCAGCCAGAAGTCCACGCAGGTGCGCAGCTCCTGCTGTATCCAGCTCCGGTACCCGGCCAGCTTATCGTTCACATTGGTCATGGGTATCACTCCCTCGCAGTATATTTGATATCCCCATGATATTGTCTTTTTCTGGAATCGTCAAGAGGGGCGCCGCCAAAATATTATTTTTGCCAGACTATTGACAATTCGCCAAAAAATGGTAGCCTAGAGGTGTATGGACCCAGGACAGATCCCCCCTGATACCAGAAGGAGGTATATAGCATGAACCATCTTGGCATTGAGGTGCCCGTCAAAAATGTCCCCCCGCTGGACCCGGGCTTTATCCCCCTGAACCGCTTCAACGAGGCCTTCCTCGCCGCGGCCAAAGAGCCATTCGACGTGGCGGTGGAGCGCTCCGGCGGGCAGATGGCGGTCTATAAGACCCGCATCCACGGCACGGCGGAGCTGTTTGACGCGGACGTGTACTACATCGAGCGGCTGGTGAAGACCATCCTCTGGATGAAGGGCGGCTTCCGGGTATACCTGGCCGGGAACAAGGCCGTGTGCGACGCCATCGCCGCCATCTATTCCGAAGGCGGACAGCAGGAGTTTGACAACCATTTCATGGCCCACGTCTTTGAGCACCCCTTCGAGGTGGTGCGGGTGGACGCGGTGCCGGAGGCCAAGGACAGCCCCAAGCGCATCGGCGGCCACATGGACGGCTGCCGCATCGGCTTTGACGCCGGCGGCTCCGACAGAAAGGTGTCCGCGGTCATCGACGGCGAGAGCGTCTACAGCGAAGAGGTGGTCTGGTTCCCCAAGATCAACGCGGACCCGGACTACCACTACGAGGGCATCGTGGCGGCCCTGAAGTCCGCCGCGGCCCACTTGCCCCGGGTGGACGCGGTGGGCGTGTCCTCCGCCGGCATCTTCATCGACGACCGGACCATGCGGGCCTCCCTCTTCCTGAAGGTGCCCGACGAGCTCAGCTACAAGGTCAAGGACATCTACATCCGGGCCATCACGGACACCTTCGGCGACATCCCCTACTCCGTCATCAACGACGGCGACGTGTCCGCCTTGGCCGGGACCATGAGCATCGGCGAGCCCAACGTGCTGGGCATCGCCATGGGCACCAGCGAGGCCGTGGGCTATGTGGACGGCGCCGGCTGCATCACCGGCTGGCTCAACGAGCTGGCTTTCGTGCCCGTGGACGCCAGCCCCGCCGCCATGGTGGACGAGTGGAGCGGCGACATCGGCTGCGGCGTGAAATACTTCTCCCAGGACAGCGTCATCAAGCTGGCCCCCGCCGCGGGCATCGAGCTGGATGAGGGCCTCTCCCCCGCCGAGAAGCTGAAAAAGGTCCAGGGCCTCATGGAGGCGGACGACCCCCGGGCCGGCAAGGTATACGAGTCCATCGGCGTGTACCTGGGCCATGCCCTGGCATATTACTACGGGCTGTACGGCTTCAAGCATGTGCTGCTGCTGGGCCGGGTCATGTCCGGCAAGGGCGGCGACCTCATCCTGGCCCGGTGCAAGGAAGTGCTGGCCGACGAGTACCCCGCCGTGGCCGCGGCCATCCGCCCCGCCCTGCCGGACGAGAAGTTCCGCCGGGTGGGTCAGTCCGCCGCCGCCGCCAGCCTGCCGGAGATCGGGGGGTGAGGCCATGAAAAAACACATCGTCTGCTTTGGCGACTCCAACACCCACGGCTACTGCGCCGACCCCAGCGACACCGCCGATGGTGGCAATCGCTTCAACGAGGACGAGCGCTGGACATGCGTGCTGCAAAAGCTCCTGGGGGACGGGTACCTCATCATCGAGGAGGGCCTCTCCGGCCGGACCACGGTCTTTGACGACCCCATCCACGGGGACCTGGCGGGGCTGGACTACATCACCCCCTGCCTCATGAGCCACGAGCAGGTGGACCTGCTCATCATCATGCTGGGTACCAACGACACGAAGGACCGGTTCTGCGCCTCCCCTGAGGTCATCGGCATTGGTATGCAGCGGCTGATCCGCAAGGCCCAGAGCACCCTGTGCTGGTCCGAGAAGGGCCCCAACATCCTGCTGGTGTGCCCCCCGCCCATCGGCGACCAGCTGAAGGACCCCGCCATGGGCGTGCACTGCGCGGAGCGGTCCCGGGGTCTGCCCAAGACCTTCGCCGACGCCGCCGCCCTCACCGGCGCCCGCTTCATGGACGCGGGGGACTGCGACTTCAACAAGATCGACTTCATGCACCTGAGCCGCAAGGGCCATGACCAGCTGGCCCACAAGCTGGCAGCCCTGATCCCGGAGCTCATCTGAAAACCGCACAAACGATAAGGACGGAGCCGCGCTCCGTCCTTTTTATGTATCTGCGTCCTCGTCCGGGTCCTCGTCCTCTTCCTCGTCCTTCGGCATGTACGGCGCGAAGATGCGCTCCATGAACAGCGAACACAGCAGCACCGCCGCCCCGGGGGTGAAAAAGGCCGGCAGGAACAGCTTACGGACGGTGAAAAATGCCATCTCTTCCACGATGAGCGCCACAACGATGGCCGAGGGCAGATGGCCCATGGCCAGCTTCGCCGCCGTCGCCAGCAGGTCCCTGGGGCCGAAGGTGAACCGGGACAGGGTGAACGTGGCAAAAAGCCACACCGCCAGCGGCGCCAGCAGCAATATACGGCAGGCGTACAGCCACAGCATGGCCCCCCGGCTGCCCCCCGCCGCCATCACGTAGGCCACGTACCACATGGCGTATATGCCCGCGGCCAGCGCCAGGGCCGGCAGCGTGACCAGCGCGGCCGTTTTGAAGCTCTCCCGGAAGGTGCGGAAAAACCGGGCGTAGTCGCCCAGCTCGCCCTTGCGCACGCCGTGATACACCGCGTCGTACAGCGCCGTGGTGGCCGCCCCCACGGTGAACACCGGCAGCGAGCAGATCACCCAGCACATGCTCAGGCCCACGATGTCGCAGACCCGGCCCAGGCTCCGCCAAAACCCGTTGGTGGGATCGAACACGCGCCCCAGCATCCGGCCGCCTCCCTTCCGTTTTCTGGTATCTACTGTACCACAAAACGCCCCCGCGCACAAGATAGGCCGCACAGCAAAAAGCAGCCCGGGAGCATCGCTCTCAGGCTGCTCAGGCTGATCTCATTGGAGGATCGTACTACTATGCTCATTCCCGCAGCAAGCGATATTACCGCACCGCGTCATGCAGTATCCGCCGCAGAAGGTCCGTCACGCCCTGGGCGGACTGAATGGTGGCAATCATCAAAAGTTCGCCGTCGATCCCGGCGAAGTTCAGCATATGGCCCGCGTTCTTGGCCAACTGGGACAGAAAGATGCGCTGCACCCTGCCGTTGCCCTCCCGGAATGGATGGAGCATATTGGTAGAGCAATAGAGATCTGTGAGCGCATCGGCAAAGGCGTCCCTGGCCAGTCCGCAAAAGAACCGCTGACCTTTCAGATACGAGAAGACCCTGCCGGCCTGCTCATATATTTGGTCAGCCGGGCAAAATGCCGTGCCTTTCTTGCTGATGTTCACATCACGGACTTCCCCGGCCCAATCGTAAAGGTCAGAGAACAGGAATCGATGTATTGCCCTGTAGTGGTCAAAATCAAATGAATCCGCCTCAGGGCCGCTCAGCCATTGGGCGGCTTTGGCCGCGGTGAGCGTTCCCTCGACCTCCGCCAGAATAGACTCGTCACGGATGTCGAATTTGTTGATAAGGACCGTTGTGCCCGGGTAGCAGTTGGCCGGGATCGGGTCGATGCTGTATGCCATGTTATCCGGCCTTCTTCGAGCTGCGGGCGGTGATCTCACGCACCAGATCGGAGACGGTCACCTGGCCGTCCATCAATCGCCGGCAATCCCGGCGCGTCTGCTCCGTCACCTCAAAGCCCTCCATTTTCGTGGAGGCAAGGGCAGCATCCAGCGCAAGTTCACGCGTAAAGACACTTTGCATCGTGACCACCTCAAAGCCCATATAAACAAAATCCCGGAGGCCTTGAAAATCAAGGCCTCCGGGATTGGTGCGGGGTATGGGACTTGAACCCACACGTCCTGATGAACACAGGCACCTCAAGCCTGCCTGTCTGCCAATTCCAGCAACCCCGCTAGACGCTAGGCTATTATAAAGGGAATCGCCGGCTTTGTCAAGCCATTTTTCACCGTATGCGCCCGGTAAACGGCCCCGGTCAGGGCGTGTTCGCCGCCGGCTGGGGCGCGGGCGCCGTCTGAGCGCTCCTGCGCAGATTGGCGTTCACCGCGTCGGCGATCTGGCCCATGCGCGAATAGAGATATGTACCCGGGCAGGTCTTGTTGGCGTAATCCCGGTGGACGGTCATGTTGCAGCCGCCCAGATGGTTCATCCGCATGACCTTGTTATCGGACCACTTGAGCTGCTTGATGCCGTTGCGCTGGCAGATATCCGTCACCAGGACGATGAGGGAATCGTAGGCCGCCTGATACACGGCATAGGGCTCATAGGTGTCGCTGGCCACCTCGATGGTGATAGCGCGGTTGTCGTTATAGGGGCTGGAGGAGCACCAGGAGCGGTCCTTCTCCTCCACGTACATGCCGATGCGCCCGTCCAGTCCGATGCCGTAGTTGCTGGAGGCCTTTTTGGACGTGGGCGCAAAGATCGACCCCAGGGCCTCCACGCTGCACTGGCCCACCACGCAGTGGATGGTGATGGTGTCGATGGCGTGGGTGCGGCCCACGGTCCGGTTGGGCGAGATGAGCGTATAGTCCACCAGCGGAGAGTTGGTGTAGACGGTGCCGTTCCCATCCGCACCGGCGGTGTCCAGCGTGACGTTCACAGCACCCTTCCCGCGCATGGCGGCAGACCCCGGCAGGGCGGCAGCCGACAGCAGCGGCAGCAGCATGCAGACTGCCAACAGGATACAAAGCTTTTTCATCGTCCCGTCCTCCTTGTCCTTCCTGATGATACCACATATCGACGGCCGCCGGCAAGATGCGGCCGCTTTATATCTCCCGCCGGGGCTCAGCCATGACCGTGGTCTGGTCCGTATATATGACCATCCCGGGCCGGCCGCCCCGCTGCCGCTTCACGAACCGGGCCTCGGTCACATCCACCGCCACGCGCCCGGCTTGGCCGCCCTCGGAATAAAACGCCGCGAGGCACGCCGCCTCATATACGCTCCGCTCGTCCGGCGTCTGGCCCTCGCACCGGAGGATCACATGGGCGCCGTGGAGCTTTTGCACGTGGAGCCACCTATCCGTCCGCCGGGCAGTGCGGAAGGTGAGTTCGTCGTTTTGCAGATTATTGCGGCCCACCAGCACCTCCAGCCCCGCCGAGGTATGAAAGCGCATGGGCTGGGCAGGCCGCTCCCGGCCCTTGCCCTTGTTCCGGGCCTCCCGCAGGTACCCCGCCTGGACCAGCTCCTGCCGGACGCTGTCCAGGTCCGCCTGGCACTGGGCCCTGTCCAGGGCCGCCGCCAGGGACGCCAGATAGTCCGCCTCCGTGCGGTTCTCGTCGATGAGGGCCGTCAGGTGCTCCCGGGCGGTCTTTTTCTTCGTGTACTGCTTATAATAGGCCGCGGCGTTCTGGGCCGGGGTCTTGCCCGGGTCCAGGGGCACGGTCACCTGGGGCACGTCCGGCTCGTAGAAATCCTCCGCCGTGACGCTGTCCATGCCGGGCCTCATGCGCCAGATGTTGGCGGTGATGAGGTCGCCCCGGCGCTTGTCGGTCTCCCGGTCCTCCGTGGCGGCCAGCTCCTGGATGCGCAGAGAGAGCTTCCGCTCGGCGCGGTTCTTGGCACTGCGGACCAGCTTCGTCAGGCTCCTGGCACGGGCCTTCAAATGCTCGGCCCGGTCCTTTTCGGCGTAGAACGCCTCCAGCAGCGCCGACCAGCCGGGATAGCTCACGCTCTCCACCGACGGGCCGTACTGCAAAATGGGCAGGAAGGTGAAGTCCTTGGGCCGGCCGTCCTCCACCAGCATGGTGGGCGTCCGCTCCAGGCCCTCCAGCCCCTCCGGCGTCTGGGGCAGGCCCCGCCACTCCATCTCCCGCCGGAGCAGGGGCGAGAGGCCGGAGAACCTGCCGGGCTCCGGCTTGGGCGGCAGGCGGTAGATGAGCCCCGGCAGCAGCTGCCGCATGGGGCTCATGTCGGCGTCGATGCGCCGGGCGGCGTCGATGATATGGCCCGTCCCGTCGATGAGGATGAGGTTGGCGTTCCGGCCCAGCATCTCCATGGCCACGGTCTTCTCCGACAGCTCCCCCAGCTCGTCCATGGCGGTCAGACGGAACAGGAGCATCCGCTCCCCCTCCGGCTGGGTCACGCCCTGGATGCGGGCGCCGGTCAGATGCTTGCGCAGGAGCATGCAGAACATGGGCGGCTGGGCGGGGTTTTCATACTCCGCCGACGTGACGCACACCCGGGCGGAGCCCGAGCCGAAGCACATGGCCAGCCGCAGGCTCTGTCCGTTTCCCCGCAGGGCCAGCACCACTGTGTCCTTCTCCGGCTGGCGGACCTTGTCGATCTTCATGCCGGTGACAGTCCCGTCCAGCTCCCGGCACAGCTCCGATATGAATATGGCGTCAAGAGGCATGGCCGTCCTCCAGGATACGTGTGAAAAGCTCCTGCACCCGCCCGGCCCGGCCGGTGAGCCACAGGTAGCCGAACAGGGCCTCCAATGCCGTGGCGGCGTGGTATTGGGCCACGGTGCACCCGGCGGGGCAGCCGTGGACCCGGGCGTTCCGGCCCCGGTGGTACAGGGCGGCCTCCCCCTCCGTCAGGACGGGCAGCAGCCGCTCCATGGCCGCGGCCTGGGCCGGGGCGGCCACATAGGCCACCGTCCGCCGGTGCAGGTCCCCCACCTTGGCCGCGCCCTGGCGGGCCAGGTATGTACGGACCAGCAGCTCATATACCCCGTCGCCCACGTGGGCCAGCTCCAATATGCCCAGCTGCTGTGCGGCGCTCTCGGTCATGGGGGCGTGTACGTCCGTCACTGGCCGTCCTCCCCGCTGTCATCCAGGTCGAAGGGCGGCACGCCGTCGTCTCCGGCGTCCGAATCTGCCAGTTCCTCCTCCGTGGGGGCGAACTCGTCGCTCTCGGACACCTGGGCGAACTCCTGGGCGATGGTGTCCACGGGAGCGGT
>CANQIH010000071.1 GCA_947624035.1 uncultured Oscillospiraceae bacterium
CGTGAGCCAACGCTGTTCTACTTCGATTTGTTACCTTTTTGAAAACTATTGCAACTTGCTATTGCAATTTGCGAAGAGGTAGATACACATGAAACTCACCTGCAAGAAGCTCGTGTCCTTCCTTCTGGTGGCCGTCATGCTGGTGGCTCTGTCCGCCGCGGCCTTTGCCGATGACGAGGGCACCATCAAGATCGGCGGCATCGGCCCCCTGACCGGCGCGGCTGCCATTTATGGCAAAGCGGCTATGAACGGCGCCCAGATCGCCGTGGACGAGATCAACGCCCTGGGCGGCGTCCAGTTCGAGTTCCGGGCTGAGGACGACACCGGTGTGGCAGAGACCTCCGTCAACGCCTACAACGCCCTGAAGGACTGGGGCGTGCAGGCCATCATCGGCACCGTCACCACCGCTCCCTGCATCAGCGTTTCCGCCGAGGCCTACAACGACCGCATCTTCATGCTGACTCCCTCCGCCTCCTCCACTGACGTCATCGCGGATAAGGATAACATGTATCAGGTCTGCTTCACCGACCCCAACCAAGGCATCGCCTCCGCCGACTACATGGCTGAGAACATGCCCGACGCCCAGATCGCTATCATCTACAAAAACGATGATGCCTATTCCCAGGGCATTCGCGACACCTTCTCCTCTGAGGCTAAAGACAAGGGCCTGAACGTGGTGTATGAGGGCACTTTCACCGAGGACACCCAGACCGACTTCTCCGTTCAGGTGGCTGCCGCGCAGGATGCCGGTGCTGACATGGTCTTCCTGCCCATCTACTACACCCCCGCTTCCGTCATCCTGACCCAGGCAAACGCCATCGGCTATGAGCCTACCTTCTTCGGTGTGGACGGCATGGACGGTATCCTGTCCGTGGAGAACTTTGACGCTTCTCTGGCTGAGGACGTTATGCTGCTGACCCCCTTCTCTGCCGACGCGGAGGACGAGCGGACCCAGAACTTCGTGAAGACCTATAACGACCTGTACGGCGAGACCCCCAACCAGTTCGCCGCCGACGGCTACGATGCCATGTACATCCTCTATGAGGCTCTTGAAGAGGCCGGCTGCACCTCCGACATGAGCGCAGAGGACATCTGCGAGGCTCTGATCGGCGTGATGCCCACCATCAGCGTGGACGGACTGACCGGCGAGGGCATGACCTGGTCCGATACCGGCGAGGTCTCCAAGGCTCCTATGGCTGTGGTCATCAAGGATGGCGTGTACGTGCTGCCCGAGACCGCTGAGGCTGAGTAATATACTGAATCCGTGATTTGGCGGCAAGGCTGTCGGGGAACCTTTCTCCGACAGCCAAGCCATATTTTCCCAGCATCTTTCCTTTTCTTGTTTGTATTGAACGCAAAGAACTGAGGTGACAACATGGTCTTTTTCACCTATCTCATCAGCGGTATCAGCCTGGGCAGTGTGTACGCCATCATCGCCCTGGGTTATACCATGGTCTATGGCATCGCCAAGATGCTGAACTTCGCCCACGGCGACGTCATCATGGTGGGCGGCTACATATGCTATATCGCCCTGAACAGCCTGGGTCTGCCCGCCGTCCTGGCCGTGATCCTGGCCATGATCGTGTGCACGGTGCTGGGCGTGGTCATAGAGGGCCTGGCCTACAAGCCCCTGCGGCAGGCCGGGTCCCTGGCCGTACTGATCACGGCCATCGGCGTGAGCTACTTTCTGCAGAATGCCGCCCAGCTCATCTGGGGCGCCACGCCAAAGAACTTCACTTCAGTGGTCCACTTTAATCTCCCCTCCGGTCTGATGAGTCTGGGACTTTCCAGCGAAGCTTTGATCACCGTGCTGGCCTGCATCGTCATCATGGTCGCTCTGACAGCCTTCGTCAACCACAGCAAGCTGGGCAAGGCCATGCGGGCCTGCTCCGAGGACAAGGGCGCCGCCCAGCTCATGGGCATCAACGTGAACCGGACCATCTCCATGACCTTCGCCATCGGCTCCGCCCTGGCGGCCATTGCCGGTGTGCTGCTGTGCTCCAGCTACCCTGTCCTGCAGCCCACCACCGGCTCCATGCCCGGCATCAAGGCCTTCACCGCCGCCGTATTCGGCGGCATCGGCTCCATCCCCGGTGCGTTTATCGGCGGCCTGCTGCTGGGCGTCATCGAGTCCCTGGCCAAGGCCTATATCTCCACCACGCTGGCAAACTCTATCGTGTTCGCTGTGCTGATCGTGGTGCTGCTGGTGAAGCCCACGGGCCTTCTGGGCAAGTACGCGCCCGAGAAAGTGTGAGGTGGGCGGCATGAAGAATCTGAAAAAAGCCACAAAGGTGGATTTCGCCACCTATCTCGGCGTCACCGTCTCCTTTGTGATCATGTACATTCTCCAGACCGGCGGCCATCTCTCCAGCTCCATCGCCGGGCAGCTGGTCCCCATTTGCTGCTTCATCGTGATGGCGGTGAGCCTGAACCTGGTGGTGGGCATCTCCGGCGAGCTGAGCCTGGGCCACGCCGGCTTCATGAGCGTAGGCGCCTTCGGAGGCATCATCGCCGCCCAGAGCCTGGCCGGGGCCGTCCCCTTCGCCCCCCTCCGCCTGACCATCGCCATCGTGGTGGGTGCGCTTTGCGCCGTCATCATAGGCTTTGTGGTGGGCGTGCCGGTGCTCCGGCTCCGGGGCGACTACCTGGCCATCGTGACCTTGGCTTTTGGCCAGATCATCAAGGACCTCATCAACTGCCTTCTGGTGGGCTATGACTCCCATGGGCTGCACATTATGTTCAACATCAGCGGCTTGAAGTCCATCAACGACCTGCACCTGGAGGAAACCGGCAAAGCTATCATCAAGGGTGCTCAAGGCGCTGTCGGCATCACCAAGATATCCTCCTTCCCTGCTGGCTTCATTTTGGTCATGCTCGCGCTGGTGATCGTGCTGAATCTGATCCGCAGCCGCAGCGGCCGGGCCATCATGGCCATCCGGGACAACCGCATCGCCGCCGAGTCCGTTGGCCTCAATATCACTAAGTACAAACTCATGGCCTTCGTGCTGTCCGCCGCCATGGCGGGCGCCGCCGGTGCCCTGTACGGCCTCAATTACGGAAGCTTGGTGGCCAGCCGCTTCGACTTCAACACCTCCATCCTGGTGCTGGTGTACGTGGTGTTGGGCGGCCTCGGTAACATCTGGGGCTCCATCATCGCCACGGTGGTCCTCTATATGCTGCCGGAGGCTCTGCGCCAGTTCTCCAACTACCGGATGCTGGTGTACGCCATCGTCCTCATCCTGGTCATGCTGGCCACCAACAACGACCAGCTCAAGGCGCTCCTGCGGCGCATCATCCCCACCCGGAAGGAGGCTGACGCACAATGACGGAGAAAAAGCCTGTCTTTGAAAAGGCCCGGATGGTCCCCTACCCCAGCCAGGCCATCATCCCCGAGCGGGACTTGAACAAGACCCCCATCCTGGAGTGCAGCCACCTGGGCATCGACTTCGGCGGCCTGCGGGCGGTGGACGACTTCAACCTGACCATCGGCCGCACCGAGATCGCGGGCCTCATCGGCCCCAACGGCGCCGGCAAGACCACGGTGTTCAACCTGCTCACCAAGGTCTACCAGCCCACCCGGGGCACCATCCTGCTGGACGGCATGGACACCGCCGGCAAGACCACGGCCCAAATCAACCACATGGGCATCGCCCGCACCTTCCAGAACATCCGCCTCTTCAGCAACATGACGGTGATGGAGAACATCCTGGTGGGTCTGCACAGCGAGATGAGCTACAACGCCCTCACCAGCGTGCTGCGTCTGCCGGCCTTCTTCCGCAGCGAGCGGATCGCCCGTCAGCGGGCCATGGAGCTTCTGAGCATCTTCGGCATGGAGGACACCGCCGAGGCCGTGGCCGGCTCCCTCCCCTACGGCGCTCAGCGCCGGCTGGAGATCCTGCGGGCCCTGGCCACCAATCCCAGTCTGCTGCTGCTGGACGAGCCGGCGGCGGGCATGAACCCCTCCGAGACCGCGGAGCTCATGGAGAACATCGTGAAGATCCGTGACACCTTCAACATCGCCGTCATGCTCATCGAGCACGACATGAACCTGGTCATGGGCATCTGCGAGGGCATATGCGTGCTGAACTTCGGCCAGGTCATCGCCAAGGGCACCGCCGAGGAGATCCAGTCCAACCCCACGGTCATCGAGGCCTACCTGGGCAAGCAGCAGTGAGGAGGATGCGGATATGCTGAAAGTCAACGACATCAACGTCTACTACGGCGCCATCCACGCCATCAAGGGCGTGTCCTTCGAGGTCAACGACGGCGAGATCGTCACCCTCATCGGAGCCAACGGCGCGGGCAAGTCCACCATCCTGAACACGGTCTCCGGCCTTCTCCGGTCCAAGACTGGCTCCATTGAGTTTCTGGATAAGCCCCTGGGCACCGTGCCCGCCCACAAGATCGTGGAGCGGGGCATCGCCCATGTGCCGGAGGGCCGCCGGGTGTTTTTGCAGATGACCGTGGAGGAGAACCTGGAGATGGGCGCCTACACCCGGCCCAACGCCGGTGTGGCGGCCCACCTGGAGCGGGTATACGAGCAGTTCCCCCGGCTGAAGGAGCGCCGCCGCCAGATCGCCGGCACCCTCTCCGGCGGCGAGCAGCAGATGCTGGCCATGGGCCGGGGCCTCATGTCCGACCCCAAGCTCCTGATGCTGGATGAGCCCTCCATGGGTCTCGCCCCCATATTGGTGGAGCAGATATTCGAGATCATCGCCTCCCTGCACAAGGCCGGCACCACCATCCTGCTGGTGGAGCAGAACGCCCGCATGGCCCTGTCCGTGGCCGACCGGGCCTATGTACTGGAGACCGGCAAGATCGCCATCTCCGGCACCGGCAAGGAGCTGGCCGCCAGCGACGAGATCAGAAAAGCCTACTTAGGTGGCTGACGCCTTTCCCCACGCGGCAAGCGTGCCGCATGGGGGCCCCGATCAACAAAAATAGGAACGGCTCAGCCGTTCCTATTTTAATTTGCTTTCTCGCTGGAATGTGTTAAAATAGCCCTATAGATATCCCCACTACATTTTTGGAGGTACACACCATGGAAGAGAAGATCAAAGAACTGCTGGCGGCCCACCCCGAGGCCAAGGAGGCCTTCGACAAGCTGGTGGAACTCAAGGGCAAGCTCAACAAGGAGGACATCGAGGCCTTTCTGAAGGAGCACAACATCGACCTGCCCGATGACCTGGACGAGCTGAAGGAGCAGGCTGAAAAGCTCATCGGCGAGGGCAAGGAGGGCCTTGGCAAGCTTGTGGAAGAGGGCAAGGAAGGCGTGGAGAAGGTCCTGAACGACGACCGTGTGGAGGGCGCCGTGGACGCCATCAAGGAGGGCCTTGGCAAGCTTTTCAAGAAGGACTGATCACAGACGCAAAAGGAGCGGTCCCCAGCGGGGGCCGCTCCTTTTTTCTCTTCTGTCGCGCGCTCACAGGCCGCACAGGTCCATGACCTCCCGGTGGATGTCCTCCGCCGGGCGCATGGCGCCGTCCCGTACGCAGTCCACCACGGTCCAGCCCAGCCGCTCACAGCAGTAGGCCGCTGCCTTTTCCGACCGGCTCAAGTAACCGGCGTCGCCCTCGTGGATGTCCTCCCGGCTCATGTCGCCGCCGTAGCGCTTCATAAGAAGCTCCTGGCTGATGCCCCGGTCCACCCGCAGGTAGATCACCCTGTCCGGCGCGGGGATGCCCAGAAGCTCATACTCGAACCGGAACAGCCAGTCCAGAAAGCCGGACCACTGGTCCTCGGGCAGCTTGGAGCACTGGTGCACCGCGTTGGAGGTGGTGTACCGGTCCGCCACGATCACGCCGCCGCTCTGGTAGAGCTGCGCCCAATCCTTCTTGTAGCTGGCGTAGCGGTCCACGGCGTAGAAGCTGGAGGCGGCGTAGGCGTTCACGTCGTCCGGCCTCGTGCCGAACTGGCCGCTGAGGTACATCTTCACCAGGGCGGAGGAATCGCTCCCGTAGTCCGGGAAGGAGACGGCCCGCACCGGCGCGCCCTTTTGGCGCAGCGCCTCGTAGAGCAGCTTTGCCTGGGTGGCCTTGCCGCTGCCGTCCAGCCCCTCGATGACGATGAGCCGCCCCCTGCTCACGGCCTCGCTCACTCCGCGGGCACGGTGACGGTCTCACCGGCCAGGACGTCCTTCATCAGGCCCGTGGCGGTGTCCACGGTGGCCTGGTCGGGCTCCAGCACGTAGCGCGGGGTCTCGGGCATGGTGTAGCATATCCCCTCCCAGTTCTCAGTGCCGTCCACGCTGTAGCTCTGGATGTCCCAGCTGCCGCCGTTGGCGAGCTGATCCTGCACCAGAGAGGCCACCATATCGTAGCTCATGCTGGTCTCAAAGCAGGTGGACACGGCGTCCATCACAGAGGAGTAGTTCTTCAGAAGGTCGGTGGAGAGGATCTTGTCAGCGATGGCCTTGATGAGCACCATCTGGTGACGGCCGCGGGCGCGGTCGCCGTCCTCAAAGGCCTTGCGCTCCCGGGCGAAGGCCAGGGCCTCCTCGCCGTTGAGCTCGTTGGGCCCCTCGTCGAAGTAGTAGGTGTAGGTGTAGTCCCAGAACCGGGCGTCGGAATCCACCGTGACGCCGCCCAGGGCGTCGATGATGTCCTCAAAGCCCTCAAAGTACACGCGGAAATAGTAGTCGATGTCGATGCCGTACAGCATCTCCAGGGTGTCCACGGACACGTTGACGCCGTAGAGGCCGGCGTGGGTCAGCTTGTCCAGCTGGCCGTTGGACACGGACAGGGGGACATAGTAGTCCCGGGGCGTAGAGACCAGCAGGACCTGCCTGGTCTGGGGGTTGACCGTGGCGATGATGTTCAGGTCAGACCGGCTCTCCGGCACCATGCCATCCCGGCTGTCGATGCCGCTGATATAGACGGTGAAGGGCTCAAGCTCACTGGTGGCGGGGGCGGCCGCCGCAACGGCGGGCGTCTCCACGATCTGGTGCTCGACCTGCATGTTGGTGATGGCGCGGACCTCCGTGCCCAGGTCCTGATAGCCCTGGACCTCCTTCAGCGCGTCCATCTGGGACTGGCCCACGATCAGCGCCTGGACGCTGCCGCCCCGCAGCGCGTCCACGGCCATGCTGATGCTGGGATACTCGGCGGTCTGGATCTGGGCGCCCAGGGAGGTGTTGATCTCGCTGATGGTCTGGTCCACCGCCTCACGGCCCATGACCTCCACGATGCCGAAGGTGTACCCGGCCACATCGCCCAGGTCCTGCGCCTGGTCGTTCTGCATCACGTAGACATTCACGCTGGACACAGCCGTGGTGACATCGGTGATGCTCTGGATGGTCCCCACGGTCTTGGACAGCATCTTATACCCGAAGGTCATGCCGCCCGCCAGGATCAGCGCCAGAACGATGCCCGTATACAGGGGCCCGCTCTTCCGGGACAGCCACATCAGGCACAGGATGATGACCAGCAGCACGCCCAGCACGGCGCATGCCGCGAGGAAGAACATATCCGGCAGCATCCCGGTGCTGTAGAGGAAGTAGCAGAAGCCGGCGGTCATGGCCACCAGGACCAGACTGACAAGGACCTTCAGTATCGCCACGAGGGCGAGGCTGCCCTTGCCGGGGGATCTGTCGGTGGTGTCGATATAGTCGTCATAGCCCTCCGGCGTGGGCCAGCGGGTGGCGCCATTCTGACGGTTCTGGGCGCCGCGCTGGTCACCGGCGGCGCGCTGCTGCCCCGCGGCGGCTCTCCGCCCTGCGGCGGGCTGCTGCTCCGCAGACGCTCTCCGCCCTGCGGCGGGCTGTCCCTCCGCAGACGCTCTCCGTCCGGCGGCGGGCTGCTGCTCCGCAGGGGCCTTCCGTCCGGCGGCAGGCTGCCCCTCCGCAGATGCTCTCCGTCCGGCGGCGGGCTGCTGCTCTGCGGGCGCTCTCCGCCTCGCGGCAGGCTGTCCATCCGCTGGCACACGGCGGGCGGCAGGCTGCTGCTCCGCGGGCGCTCTCCGCCTCGCGGCGGGCTGCCCCTCCGCTGGCGCACGGCGGGCGGCGGCAGGCTGCTCCGCGGGGGCCTTGCGCTCAGGGGCAGGCTGCTCCGCGGGCGCCTCCCGTTCGGCAGCAGGCTGCGGCGCCGGAGCGGGCTCCTTTGCGGGAGCGGGCTTTTTGGTCTCCGTGCGGCGCGGCTGGAAGGACTCGTCCGCAAACGGGTCCCAATCGTCAAATAAAAATTCGTCCTCCAGAGAAACGCGGCTGACGGGCGCCGGTTTTTCCTCCGGCGCGGCACGGCGGACAGACGGGGCCTCGCTGGACGCCGCCCGGCGTCCGCTCACGGAGGCAGTCTGTTCATCTGCGCGCGGCTTCCTGTCATGTCCGCTGCCCGATTGGCTGCTCAGATGACGGGGCTGCTGATGTTGGGCCATGACCAGCCCTCCTTTTCGATGAGAAATGATCGGCATGCTTTACCGGTCAAGTATTCTATCACAAAGCTGTGCGTTTTTCAACCCAGCCCAGAAACTGTCAGAAAAGGCCGGAGATGACGCCCTTGTCGTCCACGTCGATCTTCTCAGCCGCCGGCACCCTGGGCAGGCCGGGCATGGTCATGATGTCGCCGGTGAGCACCACCACGAAGCCGGCGCCGGCGGAGACCTTGACCTCCTTCACCGTGACGGTGAAGCCCTCAGGGGCGCCCAGCAGGTCCGCGTTGTCGGAAAAGCTGTACTGTGTCTTGGCGATGCACACAGGCAGGCCGCCGAAGCCAAGCTCGGTGAGACGGGCGATCTGCTTCTGGGCCGCCGCCGTGAACGTCACGCCGTCGCCCCGGTAGACACGCTTCACCACGGCGCCGATCTTCTCCTCCAGGGTGCCGTCCAGCTCATAGCTGAAATGGAAGTCGCCAGGCTGTTCGCAGAGACGCACTACCTCTTCGGCCAGGGCCATGCCGCCCTCGCCGCCCTTGGCCCACACGTCCGAGAGCACCACGTTCACGCCCAGCTCCTTGCACTTGGCGATGATGGAGTCCACCTCGGCGTCGGTGTCCGTGGGGAAGCGGTTCACGGCCACCACCGTGGGCAGGCCGTAGACGCTCTTGATGTTGTCCACGTGGCGCAGCAGGTTGGGGATGCCGCGTTCCAGGGCCGCCAGGTCCTCGGCGCCCAGGTCCTTCTTGGACTTGCCGCCGTGCATCTTGAGAGCCCGGATGGTGGCGACCACCACCACCGCCGCCGGGGTGAGACCGGCGTAGCGGCACTTGATGTCCAAAAACTTCTCCGCGCCCAGGTCCGCGCCGAAGCCGGCCTCCGTCACGGCGTAGTCGCCGAGGCGCATGGCCATGCGGGTGGCCAGCACGGAGTTGCAGCCGTGGGCGATGTTGGCGAAGGGCCCGCCGTGGACGAAGGCCGGGGTGCCCTCCAGGGTCTGGACCAGGTTGGGCTTCAGGGCGTCCTTCAAAAGGGCCGCCATGGCGCCCACCGCCTTCAGGTCCTTTGCGGTCACGGGCTTGCCGTCGTAGGTGTAGCCCACCACGATGCGGCCCAGCCGCTCCTTCAGGTCGTGGATGGAGCTGGCCAGGCAGAACACCGCCATGATCTCCGTGGCCACGGTGATGTCGTAGCCGTCCTCCCGGGGCAC
>CANQIH010000072.1 GCA_947624035.1 uncultured Oscillospiraceae bacterium
TCAGTCAGCGGGCTTTGCCCGCTGCCAGCTCCCCCCAGGGGGAGCCGAGGGGGTGCAGAGGTCATCTTGCCCCCTTCAGTCAGCGGGCTTTGCCCGCTGCCAGCTCCCCCCAGGGGGAGCCGAGGGGGTGCAGAGGTCATCTTGCCCCCTTCAGTCAGCGGGCTTTGCCCGCTGCCAGCTCCCCCCAGGGGGAGCCGAGGGGGTGCAGAGGTCATCTTGCCCCCTTCAGTCAGCGGGCTTTGCCCGCTGCCAGCTCCCCCCAGGGGGAGCCGAGGGGGTGCAGAGGTCATCTTGCCCCCTTCCGCGGCTTCGCCGCGCCAGCTCCCCCCAGGGGGAGCCAAGGGGGTGCAGAGGTCATCTTGCCCCCTTCAGTCGCGGCTTCGCCGCGCCAGCTCCCCCCAGGGGGAGCCGAGGGGGTGCAGAGGTCATCTTGCCCCCTTCAGTCGCGGCTTCGCCGCGCCAGCTCCCATAGTGGGGCCCCCACGCGGCACGCCTGTCGCGTGGGGAGAGGAGGAGCCGCGCAATACTCAGGGCCCGGTGCTTGCACCGGGTCCTGACCTATTGGCGCGTGCTCCGACGAGGGAGCCGAGGGGGCGGGTAGTTATCCAAACAAGAAAGGGTCTGCCGCGGTGCGGCAGACCCTTTTATAATCAGCGGACAGGGCTGGTGAAGGCCACGGCCAGGCCCAGGATGCGGACTTCCGTGAGCTGTTCGCCCTCGTATTGCAGCACCGGGAAGGTGGGGTTCTCCGGCCGGAGCTCCAGCCGGTTCGGATATTTGTACACCCGCTTCAGGGTGGCCTCGTCCCCGATGAGCACTGCCGCGATCTGGCCGTTGTCCACATCCTCCTGCTGGCGGATGTACACCGTGTCCCCGTCGAAGATGCGGGCGTTGATCATGCTGTCGCCCTTGCAGCGCAGAGCAAAGTCCGCGTGGATGGCAGCGGGCAGGTCCACTTCCCCGTCAAAGTTCTGCCCGGCCAGCAGCGGCTCGCCGCAGGCGATGGCCCCCAGAAGCGGTATCTTCCGCAGGGCGGGCATGGGCAGGATGTTGTCCGGCAGCGGGGCGGGGGTCTTGTCCGCTGACGTGCCCAGCAGCCACGCCGGGGACACGCCCAGGGCGCCGGCGATGGCGGTCAGCACCGGCAGCTTCAGCTTGTCGATGGCGCCGGTCTCGTACCGCTGGACCGTGGAGACCGCCACGCCGATATCGCCGGCGATCTCCTTCTGGGTCAGGCCCAGCTCCAGGCGCCGGCTCCTGATGCGGCCGGCCACGTCCATGTTGTTGGCAGTCATGAGGATACCTCCCGGCTGTTTTGGTTGATGGTATTGTATCATGAGATGTTGCGCAATGCAAGAACATTTTTTGCATATCGCAACTTTATCTTGACAACAGTATTGCGCAGTGCTAATATTGAGGCCGGAAAGAATTGGTACGCGGCAGGCGCGGTTTTATTTTTCCCATTGAAATTGCGCAGTGCAAAACAAGGAGGCGGTATCATGAGCAAGTGCGGCCGGTGCGCCTGGTCTACATGGGTGAACATGGGCGAGGATGGCGAATTTCTGCGGGCGTGCGTGTACATCCTGCGCCGTGGAAAGCGCAGGCCATGTCCCGGCGGGGAGGCGTGCACCGTGTTTTTGGACAGGAACGCCCTGCCGGTGCGGGGCGAGGCGGACTATGAGGACTTACAGGAGGTGTGCTGATATGGATTGGAAGCGTGAGGCGATGGACAAGCTGGAGCAGTATGACGCCCGGCAGCGGGCATTGGACAGCATCCCGGAGGAGATACGGCGGCTGGAGATCGAGAACGCCAGCATCCGAAGCGGCGTGCGCAGCGCCGTGCCAGTCCATGGCGCCGGCAGCAGCCGGGAGGATGCCATGCTCACCAACATCGTCCGGCGGGAGGAACTGGCAAGGCAGCTGGAGAGCACCAAGTCGTGGGTCACGCTGGTGGACCGGGGCCTGGGGGCGCTGGACGACGAGGATAGGCTGGTGCTGGACCGGTTCTATATCCACCGGACCCGGGGCCATGTGGAGCGGCTCATCGGGGAGCTGGGCGTGGAGGCCAAGATGGTGTATAAGAGGAAGGATCGGGCACTCAGGAGATTTACTATGGCCTTATATGGAGCACTTGAAAGCTGAACAGGGCTCTCCCCCTTCAGACCGCCGCCTTTGGCGGCGGCCAGCTCCCCCGAGGGGGAGCCGAGGGGCCTGGAGGTTATCCACCCCCCTTCAGTCGCGGGCCCAGAAGGCCCGCGCCAGCTCCCCCAAGGGGGAGCCGAGGGGGTTGGTGGTGGTCCACCCCCCTTCAGTCGCGGGCCCAGAAGGCCCGCGACAGCTCCCCCGAGGGGGAGCCGGGGGGGGGTGCGGAGGTAGACAGAGGCTGGCAGTAGAATTTTAGGGGGTGGAAAAATGGGAAATGGGAGTATAGGATGACATCATGAGATAACGCGGGGGGCTCGGCGCGGCGGCGCCGGGCCTCCTTTTATGTCCCGGGAGAGGTGAGGCTTGTGGAGAAGGTGGGACAGTGGCTGGAGGAGGACGGGCTGACCCTCATCGAGGCGTGGGCCAGGGACGGCGCGTCCCAGGACGAGATCGCCCGGCGCATGGGCGTGGGGCGCAGCACTCTATATAAATGGAAGCGGCGGCACCCGCCTATCGCTGGGGCCCTGCGCCGGGGGAAGGAGGTCACCGACGCCATGGTGGAGAAGGCGCTGCTGGAAAAGGCCCTGGGGGGCGACCTGCGGGCCCAGATGTACTGGCTCAACAACCGGCGGGCGGAGAGCTGGGCCGCCAACCCCGCCGACAAGGCGAAAAACGCCCCGGAGGAGGGCGTGAACATCATCGTCGATGTCTGAGGCGAGAACTGCGGTGCGGTTGAGCGACGCGCTTGGCCCGGCGTTTCATGAGCTGGCCCGGGACGTGTTCCGCCACGGCCACACCCATTACGATCTGGCGGGGGGCCGGGGGAGTTTGAAATCCTCCGCCGTGAGCCTGATGGTGCCGGTGCTGCTGGTACGGCACCCCGAGGCCCACGCCCTGGTGATGCGCAAGGTGGGCAACACCCTGCGGGACAGCGTGTACGCCCAATACATATGGGCCGTGGGGATGCTGGGGATGGAGAGCTTCTGGGACGCGCGGGTACAGCCCATGGAGCTCATCTACCGGCCCACGGGGCAGAAGATCATGTTCCGGGGCGCCGACGACCCCATGAAGATCAAGTCCATCAAGGCGCCCTTCGGGTACATCGCCGTGACCCACTTCGAGGAGAAGGACCAGTTCGCCGGGCGGGCGGAGATACGCAGTATTTTGCAGTCCACCATGCGGGGCGGGGATGTGTTCTGGAACTTCGAGAGCTACAACCCGCCCATCTCCCGGGACAACTGGGCTAACCTGGATTCCAGGGAGGACCGGCCGGACCGGCTGTGCCACCGGAGCTGCTATCTGGAGGCGCCCCGGGATTGGCTGGGGGAGCAGTTCTTCCTGGAGGCGGAGCGGCTGCGGGAGGCGGACGAGCGGGCCTGGCGGCACGAGTACATGGGCGAGGCCGTGGGCACCGGCGGGAACGTTTTTGAAAAGCTGGAGGTACGGGCCATATCCGACGGGGAGCTGGCCCGGTCCGATCGGATATATCAGGGGGCGGACTTTGGGTGGTACCCGGACGCCTTCGCCTTCATCCGGGCCCACTACGACGCCGCCCGGGAGCGGATATATCTGCTAGATGAACATTATGTAAACCGAGAGAGCAACAGCGAGACGGGCGCGTGGATATTGGCGCGGGGGTATGGCGACTGGCCTGTGACCTGCGACAGCGCCGAGCCCAAGAGCATCGCAGACTGGCGGGACATGGGCATCCCGGCCCGGGGCGCGGTAAAGGGGCCCGGGAGCGTGGCCTACGGGTTCAAGTGGCTCCAGACCCGGACCATCGTCATCGACCCGGCCAGGACGCCCAATGCCTGGCGGGAGATCACGGGGTATGAGTACGAGCGGGACCGGGAAGGGCGCGTGGTCAGCGGGTACCCGGACCGGGACGACCACGCCATATCGGCGCTGCGGTACGCCTTTGAACCGCTGTTTACCAGACGGAGCACGAGGGCGTGAGGGGGGCTTTCCCCCTTCAGTCGCGGCGCAAGCGCCGCGCCAGCTCCCCCGAGGGGGAGCCGAGGGGCGCGGCAGTTTATAGAGGAGGAGACGAGGGCATGAGCGTTTTGATGAGAGGCGGGAGCGGGCGGATGGAGGCAAGAGCCCGGGAGGCCTTCGGCGTGGAGCCGGCGGTCCCCTGGGAGATGGAGCGGCTGCTGGGCCGGTGCGCGGCCATATACCGGGGTGAGCCGGAGTGGCTGGACCCGGAGGAGGGCGTGGGCACCGTGGACATGGCCCGGGCGGTGTGCGCGGAGACGGCAAGGCTCACCATGCTGGGGGTGCGCATCACCGTGGACGGCGGCGAGCGGGCCGATTGGCTCCAGCGGGAGATCGACAGGCTCTACTTCCGGCTCCGGGCCTGGGTGGAGCTGGGGTGCGCCTACGGCACTGTCATATTCAAGCCCAACGGGGAGGGCGTGGAGCTGGTGACGCCGGAGCGGTTCCTCATCACCCAGGAGCGGGACGGAGAGGTGAGTGGGTGCGTGTTCCAGTCCCAGCGGCAGGACGGGCCCGGCCGCTGGTTCACCCGGCTGGAGTACCACCGGTTTTTGCCGGACGGGCGGTATGCCGTCAGCAACCGGTGCTTCGCCGGGGGCGCGCCGGGGGACATGGGCAAGGCTGTGGCCATCCGGGACACCCCTTGGGCGGACCTGGCGGCGGACATGGCCGCCGAGGGGGTGGAGCGGCCGCTGTTCGCGGTGCTGCGCACACCGGGGGCCAATCACCTGGTGCCGGGGTCGGCCATGGGGCTGCCGGTGTTCGCCGGGGCGCTGCGGGAGCTGCGGGACCTGGATGTGGCCTACAGCCGCAACGCCGGGGAGATATACGAGAGCCAGCGGCTGACGCTGCTGGACGACCGGCTGGTGGAGCAGACCGGTTACCCCCTGGGCCGCCGGCCCGGGGCCGTGAAGCTGCCCCGGTTCGTGCGCAAGGTGTTCGGCGCGGGACCGGAGGAGTATTACCAGGACGTGGAGCCGGCGCTGCGGACCGAGACCCGGCTCACGGGCATCAACGCCCTGCTGAGCCAGATCGGGTTCAAGTGCGGGTTCTCCAACGGGTACTTTGCCTTCAACGAGCGGAGCGGGCTCATGACCGCCGCCCAGGTGGAGGCGGACGACCGGCGGACCATCCAGCTGGTGAAGGACATGCGGGACCGGCTGGAGGCGGCTTTGGACGGGCTGCTGTACGCCCTGGACCGGTTCGCGGAGGGGTACCGGCTGGCCCCGGCGGGGCGGTATGAGGCGGTGTACGACTTCGGGGACATCACCTACAACCGGGAGGAGGACAGGGCCCGGTGGTGGGGGTACGTCACCGCGGGCAAGGCGCCGTTCTGGTACTTCCTCACCAAGTTCGAGGGGTTCAGCGAGGAGCAGGCAAAGAGGCTGGCGGAGGGGAAATGAGGCCTGGCAGAGGGCTGGGCTTTCCCCCTTCAGTCGCGGCGCAAGCGCCGCGCCAGCTCCCCCCCAGGGGGAGCCAAGGGGTGCGGAGGTAAACGGAAAAGGAGGATGTTATGAGAGAGGAGAGGACGGTGCGGTTCACGGCGCCCATGGGGCGGGATGTGGACCGGCCCACCAAGGAGCAGATCATGGCGATACCCGACCGCGGCCGCAGACGGGCCGCTATCGCGGAAAATATGAGATTATTTCAAGGAGGAAAACGGCATGGATGAGAAGTTGATCACGAGAGATGAGCTGGCGCGGGTCCGGGAGGTGGAGTTCGTCACCGCCTTCAGCGGGTCCATCGGCAAGCTCATGGAGGCCATCGGCGTCACCCGCAAGGTGCCCAAACAGGCCGGTACTATGCTGAAGTCCTACAAGGCCACCGGCACCCTGGAGAGCGGTGACGTGGGCGAGGGCGAGACCATCCCCCTCAGCAAGTACAAGACCGAGGCGGTGAGCTACAAGGAGATCGGCCTCAAAAAGTGGCGCAAGGCCGCCAGCGCCGAGGCCATCATCGACCGGGGCTATGACCAGGCGGTGGACGCCATCACCGACGAGATGCTGAGGGACGTGCAGAAGACCATCCGCAAGGACTTCTTCGACTTTCTGGGCACCGGCACCGGCTCGGCCTCCGGCGAGACCTTCCAGGCCGCCCTGGCCCAGGCCTGGGGCCAGCTGCAGGTGCTGTTCGACGACGACGGCGTGGCTTGCGTGTACTTCATGAACCCCCTGGACGCGGCGGATTATCTCGCCAGTGCGCCCATCACCATGCAGACCGCCTTCGGCATGAGCTACGTGGAGAACTTCCTGGGGCTGGGCACCGTCATCCTCAACGCCAGCGTGCCCAAGGGCAAGCTCTACGCCACCGCCCGGGACAACCTGGTGCTCTATTACATCCCGGTCAACGGCGCGGACCTGGGCGAGGCCTTCGACTTCACCAGTGACGACACCGGCTACGTGGGCATCCACGAGAGCGCCGACTACACCAACATGACCGCCAGCGACACCGTGGTGTGCGGTATGCAGATGCTGGCCGAGCGGCTGGACGGCGTGGTGGTGGCCACCATCGGCGCGTGATATGGCATACGCGGCATACGAGGATTATGTAAACCTATATGGCGGCGGTGAGGCGGACGAGGCGGCATTCGGCCGCCTCCTGCCGGAGGCCGGGCGGATCATGGAGCGGGCCGTCACCGGCGTGGACGGGGTGTGCAAGCTGAAGGCCGCGCCGCCCTCGGATGAGGACGGGGCCGAGACCGTGAAGCGGTGCGCCTGCGCCCTGGTGCGGGCGCTGTGGCAGGCGGAGCGGCGGGACGGCTGCGTGGAGCGGCTCGACGGCACCGTCACGGGCCGGGTGGTCACCCGCATCACCGCCGGGCAGGAGAGCGTGACCTACGCCGCGCCGGCGAGCGCCGGCGGCGGGCGGAGGAACCTGGAGGACCTGGCCCGGGAATACCTGGCGGGGGTGCCCGACGGCAACGGGGTCAACCTGACATATATGGGGCCGTACCCGGCGGGGGAGTGAGGACTGCCCCCTTCAGTCAGCGGCCTGTGGGCCGCTGCCAGCTCCCCCCGAGGGGGAGCCAAGGGGGTCGGCGGTTGTCCCAACAGGGGCCCCAAAGAGCACACTTGCCCTTTGGGGAGAGGAGGAGCGCGGGAGGGATAAACATCATCTTGGCCGATGAATCTCTCCCTCCGTCTTGGCCTGGCGGCCAAGCCACCTCCCTCGTCAGAGGGAGGCTTAGGTCGGAGGTGGACGAAAAATGTATGACGAGACGGTGACGATCTTTGATCGGAAGCGGACGGAGAGCGGGGACGTGTGGTATCCCACGGTGATAGAGGGCGTGCACATCGCCGCCTGCACCGCCGGGAAAAACGGCCGGTACGGCACGGAGACCGGCGACGCCGTGACCGTGCTGATCCCCTATGAGCGGACGGCGGCGGGCCCGTCCGTGGGCGGAAAGCCCTACCTGCCGCCCAAGGCTTGGCAGCAGGCGGAGGAGCCCGGAGCGGCCGTCACCTTCAGCGCCGGGGAGGGGTTCGACTTCTTCCTGTGCGGCCTGTGGGAGGGCGCGCCGGTGCGGGACGCAGACTGGCCGGAGGGGTTTTACGCGCACATGGAGCGGACCCACGACGGGGTGTACGCCATCACATCCGTGCGGCGGTACGGCGCCCTGCCCCACTTTGAGATCGGGGGGAGATGAGGATATGGACCTGACCGAGGCGCTGACGGCTATGACGGCCGCCTATCCCGGCTTTGAGAACGTGCGGTTCGGCGCGCTGGGGCCGGAGGACGGCGCGGCCATCATCCCGGAGGACGGTGAGGCCGTGGAGAGCGTGCGCCGGTCCGTCACGGGCCGGGTGCGGCGGGTGGGCGTCTATCCATTTGCGGTGGCGCTGCGCCTGGCCGGGCCAAGCGAAGAGCGGCGGGCGGCGGCCAAGGAGAAGCTGGAGGCCCTGGGGGCCTATCTGGAGGCGGCGGACATGCCGCGGCTCACGGACGGGATGAAGCTTCTGTCCGTGGCGAGGACGAGGGCCGCCCACATGGACAGCCGCACCGGCGATCGGACCGAGTGCTGGGTGATCCACATGGCGGCGAGATATGAGACTACTATTTAAGGAGGAATCACAGCATGAAACTGGAACGCGAGGCGATGGCCCACTACCTGGACACGAAGTTCAACACCAAGGTGGCCGACGCGGAAAAGGCCGAGTTCGAGATCATCGGTGACGACATCGAGGAGATGAGCGTGGAGCTCAACTCCGACACCGAGCAGATCAAGAACATCCTGGGCCAGACCAAGACGAAGGACAACGGCTATACCCCCAGCATGGAGGCGGACCCCTTCTATGCCGACCCGGAGAAGAAGCTCTACCCCAAGCTGCTGGACATCGCCATGAACCGGCTGAAGGGCGACAAGTGCAAGACCCTGATGCTGGAGGTGATCGTGGAGGACACGGCGGCCGAGAACCACAAGGCGTGGCTGCGGGAGGTCATGGTGAAGCCCCAGAGCTACGGCGGCTCCACCGAGGGCTTCAACATCCCCTTCACGGTGAACGAGGACGGCGCCTGCCAGGAGGGCTACGTGTCCGCCGAGAGCATGAAGAGCGGCAACCCCACCTTCACCGAGGGGGCCATCCCCGGCGTCGGCGGCTGAACGTCAGAAGCGCTTTGATGCCTCCCCTGTGCAAGGGGAGGTGGGCCGCTGTAAAGCGGCTCGGAGGGGTTGTTACCAGTGCTGAGGAATTTTCATGCTGGTAACAATCCCTCAGTCTCCGGCTATTGCCGGAGCCAGCCCCCTTTGCACAAGGGGGCCATGAGCGGTGCGGCTGCGCCGCAGACCTAAAAACATGAGGAGGACACAAGATATGGCGGAAGTCATGAAGCTGAAGGTGAACACCGGGGCGGTGACCGTGGAGGTGGAGGACGAGAAGGGCCGGGCCGTGGGGACCTTTGAGTTCAACCCGGCGGACTCCAACATCCTCAAGCGGTACAACGCGGTGGTGGAGTTTTTTGACAGCGTGAAGTTCTCCGACGGCCTGAGCCAGGAGGAAGAGCTGGAGGCCATGAACAAGCTCTGCGACGGCATCGCGGAGCAGTTCGACTACCTGCTGGGCTATCCGGTGTCGGAGAGCCTTTTCAAGCTGTGCGGGCCCATGAGCGTGATGCAGGACGGGTCCTTCTACTTTGAGCAGGTGATGGACGGCCTGGGGGACATCATCGAGAAGGTGACCAGCCAGCGGCTGGAGAAGAAGATGAAGAAGATCGCGCGGGCCGTGGCCGCGGCCCCGAAGAGCGGAAAATGAGCGGCATGATGGGGTCCCTGCGGGGCACGCCTGCCGTGCGGGGAGAAGGAGAAGCCGCAGAGCATCCGGGGCCCGGCGCTCGTGCCGGGTCCCGGCCTGCGGAGCGGGCTTGGACGCTGCCCACGTCCCTGGAGATCGGGGGCGTGGGCTATGACATAGAGACGGACTGGCGGACGGTG
>CANQIH010000073.1 GCA_947624035.1 uncultured Oscillospiraceae bacterium
TTCCGGTTGCACTTTTTGAAGGGCTCGCTGACCCGCTTCACGGACTGGACGATCTCCAGGCTCTCCAGAAGCTCCATGTCGATGTGGCTGGTGTCGCCCACCAGGCCCAGGATGGTGTACTCGCTGCCCTGGGACACATGGACCTGGACCCCCTGGCCCTCCAGCCAGTGGATGAGGTGCTCTCGCTGATCGTCGGTGGCGTTAGGTTTCAAGACGGTGATCATAACGGTTTTCTCCTTTGAAAATAAAAGCTGTGCGGCCTTTTGTGCCGCACAGCTCTTGAATATTGGTTAAGGCTTTTCCGCAACACAAAACGCTATTACTTTTCGGGGAAAAAGTAATAGGTAAAATAGTAGTTGACGGAAAAGTAACGGACCATGAAAACATACTCCTTTAAATTGTGAAGTCATTATATTACCGCCCCGGAGAATTGTCAACCTGTTTTGATGGAAAAAATAATGCTTCCGCGGAGGTGTGTTTCGCGCCGTTATTCCTTGACGATGCGGTCGATGTAGTTGCCCCAGAAGTAGTCCGCCACGAAGGAGCCGTACCGCTCCTCGGGGACGTACACCCGCAGCCGGGGGGACACATTGTCGAATAGTCCCGTGCCGGGCACCAGCAGGTCCGAGCCGTCGCCGTCCACCCGGAGCTCCGTGAGGCGGGGGCAGCTGTCGAAGGCCCCCTGCATGACCCGCTCCAGGTTGGCCTGGATGTACAGCGTCCGCAGGTTTTCGCACCCGGCGAGGAAGCCTGTGTCCACCGCCAGCACCTTCTCCCCGCCAATCTCCCAGGGCACCTCCAGGCTCTCCCGGTCCATCCCCTCGGCGGTGACGCCGGTGAGGATAAGGCCCCGGCCCTCATAGTCATCATAGGTGAAGCAGGCCGCGTCGGCGCTGGAGCCCGTCTCCTCCGGCGCGGGGATGGGAGTGACCGCGGGGGCGGCGTCCTCCGGGGCGGCCGCTTCCTCCGCCGGGGGCTCGGCGCTGGGCTCTTTGGAGGGGGCCCCCGGCGCGGGCAGGTCGATGTCCACCGGCGTCCCGCCGCCGATGAAGTTATTCAGGTCCTGTATGAGCCGGGCGCTGTGGACGATGGCGCCCGGGCCGGTGACGTGGTAGTTGGTGTCGTAGAAATAGCCTGGGTCCATGATATAGTCGGTGATGTCCGAGATGATCTGGCAGTGGATGTGCTCCCTGACGTAGGTGGCATAGGAGAGGATGCCGGCCTCGTCCTGCTGGACGGCCAGCCGGTTCATGGGCGGCCAGGACCAGAACACCCGGGCGCCGCGGCTCTCGCAGTAGTCCACGTACTCGTTCACGTAGTCGATGAATTCCGGCTCGATGATGGCCGGGTCCAGGTCCACCAGCACCTCGGTGTCGTACCAGTCCTCCGTGGCGTGGGCCTCCCGGTCATAGATCACGTCGCCGTACTCATCGAAGGAGGCGTGGTCGTATACGCCGCCGGGCTGGGGCTTGCCGTACCGGTAGAAGGTCAGCTTCCGCTGGGCGAACTGCCAGAAGATGCCCAGCATCTGCCCCCAATCGTGGGGCCGTATCTTTAAGAGCATAGTGAGGTCGCTGTCGCAGGCCTGCCACATGCCCTCGGCGTTGAAGTACATGCTCATGGTCTGGGGATCGGTCTCCGGGGCCAGCACCACCACGTCGCCCTCCCGGATGTGGCCCCGGGTCAGGTCCATCATGACGTCGGTGCCCAGCGGGCCGTACAGGCCGAAATTCACCACCGGCATGCCCAGATATTCCTCCAGCATGGGGCTTCTGACGCCGAAGGCCACGCTGCTGCCGCCGATGACGACGATCTTGTTCTCGCCGTCAAAGCTCCGCAGCCGCTGGTACTTGTCCGTCAGCTCCCCCAAAAACAGGTGGTCGAACTGCTCCGGCAGGAGCAGCACCGTCTCCGCCACGGTGAAAAGGCCCAGCGCCGCGGCCAGCACGAGGGCGATGACGGTCTTGAACGTCTTTTTCATGCGCCCTCCTAGAACTGAAAGTAGATGAACGCGGCGGCCCCGTCCCCGGCCAGCAGCATGAGCCAGGACACAGCCACGGCCAGCGTCAGGTAGAAGGCGGTCTCCGTCCGCATCAGCGCGCCCCGGGCATGGCCCGCGGGCCGGCCATGGACATAGAGCCGGTCCGCCAGCGCCATCACGAGAAGGCTGGCCGCCGTGATGAGGACTCCGGTCCCGTCCAGGCCCAGGAGCTCCAATGTCCCCTCGAACCGCCAGTCGGTGAAGAGGTTTCTCAGGAGGATACCCAGGTCGGAGACAGAGTTTGCACGGAAGAAGATGAGGGCGAAGATGCCCAGGAAGAACACCACCGCGATCTGCCAGCAGCCGTATAGGCGGCTTTGGCGGTCCACATGGAGCTTATCCCAGAGCCGGGCCCGGGCCTTTTCCGTGAGCTTGGCCGTCACCTGATAGACGCCGTGCAGCGCGCCCCAGAGCACATAGGTCCAGGCTGCCCCGTGCCACAGGCCGGACAGGGTGAAGGTGACCAGCAGCGCCGCGCACTGGGGCAGCATGACGCTGATGCGGCGGTCGCCGGTCCGCTTGGCCAGTTTCCGGGCGAAGCGGGTCAGCTTCTTGTTCATGGCCAGGGGGAAGAACACGTAGTCCCGGAACCAGGAGGTGAGGCTGATGTGCCACCGCTCCCAGAACTCGTGGCAGGTGTGGGCGGAGTAGGGCCGGTCGAAGTTCTGGGTGAGCCGGACGCCCATGATCCGGGCGCAGCCCACGGCGATGTCCGTGTAGCCGGAGAAGTCGCAGTATACCTGGAAGGTGAAGAGCACCGTGGCCAGGAGGATGGCCGGGGCCGGGGCCTTGGCGGGGTCGGAGTACACCGCCACCACGTAGGACGCCAGCTGGTCCGCCACCACCACTTTCTTGAAAAAGCCCGCCAGCATGATCTTCACGCCGGTATAGAAATTCGCCCGCTCAAAGCGGTGGGGCTCTTTCAGCTGGGGCAGCAGGTTCTGGGGCCGCTCGATGGGGCCGGCCACCAGCTGGGGGAAGAAGGACACGAAAAGGGCGTAGTACCCCAGATGGCGCTCGGCGTGGATGGTGCCCCGGTACACGTCGATGACGTAGGAGAGGGTCTGGAAGGTGTAGAAGGAGATGCCCACCGGCAATATGAGGTCCAGGAAGAGGTCATGGACCGGCAGGCGGAAGGCCCGCAGCAGGCCTGTGACGGTGCCGGAGAGGAAGTTGAAGTACTTGAAGAAAAACAGCACGCCCAGGCACGCGCACAGGGCCATGACGAGCCACGCCTTACGCAGAGCCCTGCTCTTCGTCCGCTCCAGCAGCAGGGCGGCGGCGTAGGACACCAGGGTGGTGAACAGGATGAGGAACACCAGCCGGGGGTTCCAGCTCATGTAAAAGAAGTAGCTGGCCGCCAGCAGCATGGCCCAGCGGAAGCGGTGGGGGAGGAGGAAGTACAGGACTGCCACCACCGGAAAAAAGATGAGAAATCCCAGGGAGTTGAAGGTCATGCCTTTTTACCTCCCGCTTGGAGGATGAGGCCCGCGGCGGCGGAGAGGAGGCAGAACAGCAGCATGTGGCGCATGTCCACCTCGGTGAAGAACATGATGGGGATGGCCGCGGCCAGCCACACCACCGTGAGTTTGGCGCACAGCTTCTCCAGCCGGGGGAGAAAGCGTCCCCCGGCCAGCAGCAGCGCCGATACGGCGCACAGGATGAGCACGGTGCAGATGGGTGGCATGGCGTGTCCTTCTGTGTGTGGATTCAGCCCGCAGAAGGGGCTGTCACGGCGGCGTTCTCATTGGTCCCCGCCCACCAGGCGTTGATGTCCGCCGCCAGCTGGGCGGTGTAGATGGACCGGTACTCGGCGCACAGGTGGTAGTCGTCGTCAAAGAACACCTCCGGGGCGAAGAAGTTCTCCTGCAGGTCGCTGATCCGAGGGGCAGTGAGGTTTTCGGAGAGGTAGCGCTCGAAATCGTCCATGGCCTCGTCGGTCTGGTAATCATAGAGGGCGTTTCGGTTCAGGGGCGTGAAGGCCAGCACCACGTCCGCGCCCATATCCCGGAGCTTGTCATACTGGCGGTTCGTGTTGCGCACCATGAAGGGGTAGAGCCAGTCGTCGCAGAAGTAGATGTGCCGCCCGCTCCAGAAGTCGGGGCTGCCGTTGGCGTAGGTGACCAGGTTCAGGGTGCCCTGGCTGCCATAGTACCCCTGGGGGGCCAGATTGCTCACATAGTCCTCGTAGGTCTGGGGGGCCATGTCCAGCCGGGCCTCCAGGTAGGAGCAGAAGGAGTCGAAAAACTTGGTGTACCGGCTCACATCGACCCAGCTGTAGACGTTGTAGCAGCTCTCAAAGGAGCGGAAGCTCTCCCACCGGCACTCCGTACCGCCCAGCTGCCAGAAGCTGTACTCGGCGATGTGCACCAGCATGTCCCCCTCGTTCATGAACCGCATGGCCCACTCGCTGGTCATGTTGAAGAGGTTGGCGCCATTGGTGCCGTAGTTCAGCACCAGATAGTCCCGGTCCAGCTCAGACTGCAGAAGTTCCGCGTCCACGGCGTAGGAGGTGCTGGAGCCCCCCAGGCAGATCATTTTGGGGGACACGTCCTTCCAGTAGTTGAGAAGTTCGATCTTCTTGGTGTGGTTGTTGAACCAGTTGGAGAACCGGGGTGCAGTGGCCGCGCCAATGTATACCGTGGTCAGGGCGCCGTCCTCGGCAAAGCTGTCGTCGGAGAGGTACGTCAGCGAGTCGAAGAGATACACCGTCTCCAGGTCCGGGCACTGGCTGCATGAGAAGTCCGCCAGGGTGCACAGGCTGGCCGGCAGCACCAGCCGGGCCATGTCAAGACCGGCCAGGGCCCCTTCCGCCACGCCCGTCACGGGCTCGCCTTCATATTCGGCGGGGAGGCTCAGCTCCTCCGCTGTGCCGCCGGTGTAGCCGGTGACGGTCCAGCCGCCATTTTCCTCGTCGTATTCAAAGGTGAAGTCCTCCGCCGGGGTCTGTTTACTCCAGACGCAGTACAGCTCGATGACCTGGTCTGTGTCCTCAAAGGCCTTGCCGCCCACGTTGTAAAACTCCCCGACGCCGCCGGGCTCGGTGCTGTAGCCGATGAGGGTATAGCCCTCCCGGACGAAGACGCCGGCCTCCGCCAGGGTGTTGGGGTAGAGGTAATAGGCCAGGGAGAACTCATCCGTACAGGTATCCTCCCCGGTGGCGGCCACGGCGCCGCCGTTTGCGTGGTACAGCACCAGGGCGGTGTCTCCGGCGCGGAAGTTGCCGAAAAGGCGGGTGTCCGCCGCGAGAGGGAAGGTGTAGTCCTTTTGGTAGGAGACGATCTCTCCGCCGTTTTCCAGGGTGTCCCCAGCGGTCCAGCAGTGGAAGGCGGCGCCCTCCGCCGCCGCGGCGTGGGCGGTGATCTCCGTGCCCTCGGGGTAGTACCCCTCGGTGTTCTCGCTGTACACATTGCCCTCCGCGCCCTCGTATTTCAGGGAGAAGATATGCTCCGGCACAGCTGCTGTTTCCGCGCTGTCGCAGCCGCACAGCGCCGCCAGCAAAGCCAGCGCCGCTGCTATCGCTATGTATCGCCGCTTTCTCAAGGCTCCCACCTCCCGGCTGGACTGCATACCCATAACAGACATAATAATACGTCATCTCCGCCGTAAATTCAACCGTTTTCACCGGGAAAGACTGAACGCGCGGGAAGTGGACAGGAGAAAAAGTCTGTGCTACAATAGACAAAATGAAAACACAGGAGGCACGGGCCATGAAAAAGCGCGGAAGCTCCAAAATACAGATCATAGCCGTGGCGGTGACGCTGGCGCTGGCCGCCGTGACGTTTGCGGCAGCCCTGACCACGAAGATGCTGCCCGGTACATATCTCGCGGCGCTGGCGGCACTGCTGCTGGTGCCGGCGGGACTGGTGGCGCTGCTGACCCGGGATCCGTCCCGGCGGGGCGCCTGCGCGGCGGGGCTGGCCCTGGCCGCGGTGTTCGTCGTTGGCGCGGGCCTCACCAGCGCCATGACCTTCCGGGGCGTCAGCGTGCTGAAGGCGGGCATGAACGCCTCTGTCTCCATCTCGCCCACCTTCAACCCGCCGCCCACGGCGGAGCCCACCCCAGAGTCCACGCCCGAGCCCACCCCGGAGCCCACGGCGGAGCCGGTGCTGCCCGATACCTTCACCATATACGTGAGCGGCATCGACAGCCGGGAGGGCCTGGTGGACAAGAGCTACGGCGACGTGAACATCCTGGTCACCGTGGACCGGACCACCCACCAGATCGTCCTGGTGGCCACGCCCCGGGACTCCTACGTGTATACCGCCGTGTCCGGCGACATGCGGGATAAGCTGACCCACGCCGGTCAGTTCGGCATCGAGGCCCAGGTGGAGACCATGGAGAAGCTGTACGACCGGGACATCGACTATTGGTTCCGCATGGATTTCAGCGGCTTTGAGCGCATCATTGACGCCCTGGGCGGCGTCACGGTCCACTCCGACTACACCTTCACCGCCTTCAACGGCGTGGAGTTCAAGGAGGGGGACAATGAGCTGAACGGCAAGCAGGCCCTGTCCTTCGCCCGGGAGCGGAAGAGCTTCGGCAGCGAGGGCGACATCCAGCGGGACCGCCACCAGCTGGAGATCATCAGCGCCATGGCGGACAAGGTGCTGACCCTGGACTTCCTGCAGAACTACACCCAGGTGCTGGACCTGCTGGGCGGCGCCTTCCTCCAGGACTACACCCAGGTGCTGGAGGCCTTTGACGGCGCCTTTGAGACCACGGTGCCCTATGACCTGCTGGCGGCCATGGTCCGTGACCAGCTGGCGGACGGCAGGGACTGGAACATCGTGCGGTATGTGGTCACCGGTGAGCAGGACCTGCAGGTGACCTACCTCATCCCGGAGGAGGGGCCCCGGTACGTCATGTGGATAGACGATGAGGACCTGGCCGAGGCCAAGCAGCTCATGGACGGCGTGCTGGCGGGGGAGACGGTGACCCAGCCGTGACGGACGGCGTACTGGCCTGGCTGGAGCGGTCCGCGGCGCTGTACCCTGACAAGACCGCCGTCACCGGCGGCGGGGAGAGCTATACCTTCCGGCAGCTCCGGGACCGGGCCTATGGCCTGGGGGCCTGGCTCCATCAGCGGTGCGCTCCCGGCGGTGCCATAGGGCTCTACGCCCAGCGGCGGGCCGCCGTGATCGCGGCCATGCTGGGCTGCGCCGCCGCGGGCTGCTGCTACGTGCCTATGGACCCCCAGGCCCCGGCGGAGAAGCTGGGGAAGATCATTGCCCAGGCCGGTGTGGGCCTCATCCTGGGCTTCGGCGCGGGGGAGTACGACGGCGCTGCCCAGGGGGCGGCCTATGTGCCCTGTGACGGCCTGGGCCTGCCGGAGGCATCTGCCCCGGCGGCGGACCCGTCCCCGGCGGATACCCTCTATATCATCTACACCTCCGGCTCCACCGGCGAGCCCAAGGGCATCCGCAAGAGCCACGGGGCCATGGCGGATTTCGTGGAGGCGTACGTGGCGGCCCTGGATCTCGGGCCGGAGGAGGTCATAGGCAACCAGACGCCCTTCTGCTTCGACGCCTCTGCCAAGGACATATATTTGATGCTCCGCACCGGCGCCAGCTTGGAGATCATTCCCTCGGACAAGTTCATGTTCCCAGTGACGCTCGTGGAGTACCTCAACGAGCGTCGCGTCACGTTCATATCCTGGGTGCCGTCGGCATTGGCGGTGGTGGCGCGGCTGCGGACCTTCCGGGACGCGCTGCCTGTGACGCTGCGGCGGGTGTGTTTCGTGGGAGAGGTGTTCCCCGCCAAGGACCTGGCCGTGTGGCGGGAGGCGCTGCCGGCGGTGCAGTTCATAAACCTCTACGGCTCCTCGGAGATGGCGGGGGTGTGCTGCATGTATCCCCTCCCGAAGGACGGGCCCCTGCCGGAGCCCCTGCCCATGGGGCGGCCCCTGGCCAACACGCGGGTGTATCTCTATGAGGACGGGCAGCTCGTCCCGGACCGGGGGGAGCTTCTGGTGTGCTCCGCCGCCCTGGCGGACGGATATGTGGGGGACCCGGCCCGGACTGCGGAGACGTTCATCGAGCTGGAGATAGACGGAAAAAAGCGCCGGGCCCTGCGCACCGGCGACTGGGCCCGGTACGATGAAAACGGCGACCTGGTGTTCCTTTCCCGGAGCGACAGCCAGATCAAGTACAAGGGCTGCCGCATCGAGCTGGGGGAGGTGGAGGCGGCGGTGGACGCCCTGCCCTTCATCGGTCAGGCCTGCTGCCTCTATGACGCGGCGCGGGAGCGCATCACCGTCTTTTGTACGTCGGACCGGCCGGACCTGAAGCTCCGGGACCTGAACGCCGCCCTGGCCGGACATCTGGCGGACTACATGCTGCCAAGGCGGCTGGTGGTGCTGGACGCGATGCCCCTGAACGCCAACGGGAAGATTGACCGGACATACCTGAAAACGCTGCTCTGAGGTGAGCTATGGATAACGACAGGCTGCTGGCCCTGGCGGACAAGTTCGCCACGCCGCTCTATATCTTCGACACAGACGCTTTCGCCCGGCGGGTGGGCCTGGTGCGGGAGGCCTTTGGGCCCAAGGTGGGTCTCTGCTACTCCATGAAGGCCGGCCCCTTCCTGCTGCGGGCCCTGCCGCCGGAGCTGGACGCCCTGGAGGTGTGCAGCCCCGGGGAGCTTTCCGTGTGCGAGAACGCGGGGGCGGACCTGACCCGCATCGTGTTCTCCGGCGTCAACAAGACGCTGGAGAGCGTGGAGCGGGCCATGGACGATCACGTGGCGGTGTTCACGGCGGAGAGTCCCCTGCACGCGGCCCACATCCAGGCCGCGGCGGAGAAGCGGGGCCTCCGGGTGCCGGTGCTGCTGCGCCTGACGAGCGACAACCAGTTCGGCATGGACGAGGAGGACCTGGTGGAGCTCGCGGCGGCGCGGGACCGGTACCCCAACATCGAATTCGTGGGCCTGCACTACTTCTCCGGCACCCAGAAAAAGCGCACCACCCTCATAGGCCGGGAGCTGGATAAGCTGGACGCCCTGGCAAAACGCCTTCTGGCGGAGACGGGCCTTGCCGTGGGCTGCATCGAGTACGGCCCCGGCCTCTGGATAGACTACTTCGGCCCCGACCCGGACGGGGCGGAGGAGGCCCTTCTTGCCGGGGCCGCGCCGCTCATACGTGATATGGGGGAGCGGTACCAGCTCACCGTGGAGATGGGCCGGTTTTTCGCCGCGCCTTGCGGGGCCTACGTCACTACAGTGATGGACACAAAGCGCAACTGCGGGTATAATTACGCCATCGTGGACGGGGGCCTGCACCAGATGAGCTACGACGGCCAGATGAAGGGCACCGCCGTGCCGGAGATACGCCGTCTGCGTGCCGGGGACGGGGAGCCGGAGGACTGGTGCATCTGCGGCAGCCTCTGCACGCCAAACGACGTGCTGGTGCGCCGGGTGGCCATGCCGCCCCTGCGGGCCGGGGACGTGCTGGCCTTCTGCCGGACGGGGGCCTACTCCGTCAACGAGGGCTTCGCGTTCCTGCTGAGCCGGGACCTGC
>CANQIH010000074.1 GCA_947624035.1 uncultured Oscillospiraceae bacterium
ACGACGCCGTGGGCCCCGGCGCACTCGGCGCAGCGGATGATGGCCCCCAGGTTCCGGGGGTCCTCGATGCCGTCGCAGACCACCACGAAGGGGTCCTCGTTCCGGGCGGCTGCCAGGTCCAGGATGTCCTCCAGGGAGCAATATGCCTTGGCGGCGGCCACGGCCACCACGCCCTGGTGGGCGCCGGTGGCGCTCATGGCGTCCAGCTTGCGCCGGTCGCACTCCGACACCACGGCGCCGGCGTCCTTGGCGGCGGAGGCGATGAAGGCCAGGGCCTTGTCGCCGCTGCCGCGGACCAAAAAGACCTTATCCAGGGGCCGTCCGGCGCGCAGCGCCTCGATCACGGCGTTTTTTCCCTCTATTATGTTTTCATCCGACATATTCATACAGCTTGTACTATAACACAAAGCGATTTTATTTAAAAGAGTTTTACATAAAATTCTGTGGACTTTTATATGGACTTTAGCGGCAAAAAAGGGTATGATTGGGGTGAGGTGAGACATTTGAGGTCCCTGAATCGAAAAATCGACCGGTTTTGCATGAACCACCCCCGGTTCGGCATCCCCCGGCTCATGATCTACATCGTCGTCGGCAACGTGCTGGTGTGGCTGGCCATGCAGATGGACACCACCCGCACCCTGGCGAGCCTGCTGGTGTTTGACCCGGCCGCGTTCTGCCACGGACAGATCTGGCGGCTGGTGACCTATCCCCTGGTGCCCTCCACCAGCGGTCTTCTGTGGCTGGCCATCGCGCTGTACTTCTACTACTTCATCGGCACCAGCCTGGAGAGCGCCTGGGGCTCCGGGAAGTTCACCATCTACTACCTGGCCGGCATGGTGCTGACGTGTCTTTACAGCCTCATCTACTACTGGATTTCCGGCGTGGCCGTGTCGGTGACGGCCTCGTACCTGAATCTGTCCCTGTTTTTCGCCTTTGCCACCCTGTGGCCGGAGCAGAGGGTGCTGCTTTTCTTCATCATCCCGGTGAAGATGAAGTGGCTGGCCTGGCTGGACGCGGCCATGTTCGGCGTGTCCATCGTCCAGTACCTCATGCGGGGCTGGCTGGGCCTGGCCCTGGTGCCGGTGGTGGCCATGGCCAACTACCTCATCTTCTGCGGCGACTGGCTCTTTGACTTTTTCCGGCCCTCGTCCGTGCGGCAGAAGACCCGGCAGCGGGCCAAGACCATCCAGTTCAAACAGGCGGCAGCCAAGGCCCAGGCCCAGCAGCGGGCCCAGGGCTATACCCGCAAGTGCTCCGTCTGCGGCATCACGGACAGGGACGACCCCAACATGGAGTTCCGCTATTGCAGCCGCTGTGCCGGCTATCACTGCTTCTGCATCAAGCACATCAATGATCATATCCACTTTACCGAATGATAAAATCAAAATGAACAAGAGGTGGGGAGATTGAATAACCGGAAGAAGAGGACCGCCGGCTTTGCGGCGCTGGCGGTGATCCTGGCGGTGCTGGTGGTCCTGGTGGCAGGCACCCGCCGCATGATGGACAAGACGCCGGAGACCGCCCAGATGCAGGCGCCTCCGCAGCCGGAGGCGGGCGTGTCCGAGGTATTCGCCCAGAGCGCGCCGGTGAGCGAGGACACGGGCCTGGACGGCACGGCCCCGGTGAACGGGGATGCGGGCCTGAGCACCGTCCCCGCGCCAAACGGCGGCCTGAGCACCGTTTCCGCGCCCGCCGGTGGGGACACCGGCCTGAACGCCGCTCCCCCGGCAGGGGAGACCGGCCAGGAGGCGGCCCCCGCGCCGGAGGAGGACGGGGAGCCGGCAGGCGAGGACGGGGAGCAGACCGGCTTCGTGCGGGTGCCCGTGTTCACCCCCGAGCCCACGGCCACGCCGCTGCCTGACTTCTCGCCGGTGAAGAGCGACGTGTCCGACGTGATCTACCGCACGGACCTGCTGGTCCACGGCGAGAGCGCCTCCAGCTATCAGGCCGACGCGGAGCACACCATCGACTTCGGCGGGGCGGAGGACTACACCCAGCTGCCGGGCATCGTCACCTTCCGGGGCAACAACTTCCGCAATACCTCCAGCTACGGCACCGCCGTCATGGAGGCCGGACAGTTCGGCGACCACTGGTCCGTGGCTACCGGCTCCCTGGCAGGGTGGGCCGGCAGCGGCTGGACGGGCCAGCCCCTGGTGGTCCAGTGGCCGGATCAGACCCGGCGGAACATGGACATGTACGACTGGGCCAAGGAGAAGGACGGCCTCATCGAGGTGGTGTACGCCACCCTGGCGGGCCGGGTGTACTTCATCGACCTGGAGACCGGCGAGCAGACCCGTGACTCCCTCTATCTGGGCTATCCCTTCAAGGGCGCGGGCTCCCTGGACCCCCGGGGCTATCCCCTCATGTACCTGGGCGGCGGCGTCCAGGGCGACGGCACCCCCCGCATCCTGGTGGTGAGCCTCATCGACGGCGAGGTCCTGTTCGAGACCGGCAACAGCGACTCCTTCGCCCCCCGGGGCTGGAGCGCCTGGGACAGCGCGCCCCTGGTGGACGCGGAGACGGACCAGCTCATCTACCCCGGCGAGAACGGCGTGCTGTACCTCATCGACCTGAACTCCAGCTATGACGAGGCAGCCGGGACCATATCTGTGGACCCGGAGGTCATCAAGTTCTCCTACCGCTCCTCCAAGGCGGACCGGTTCTACTACGGCATGGAGGACAGCGCCATCGCCTGGCGGCACTACCTGTTCATCGCGGACAACGGGGCCAGCTTCCTGTGCATCGACCTGAACACTCTGGAGATCGTGTGGCGCTTCGACTGCCTGGACGACACCAACTGCACCGGTGTGCTGGAGGTGGACGAGACCGGCCACCCGTATATCTACATGAGCACGTCCTTCCACAACGGCTGGCGAAGCTCCACCACGGCGGAGATACCGGTGTGGAAGATCGACGCCGTCAACGGCCAGGAGGTGTGGCACCACAGCTACGAGTGCCACTCCATCACGGACCTGTCCGGCGGCGTCCAGGGGTCCATCAGCCTGGGCACCGGCCCCCTGGAGGGCATCGTGTACGTGTCCGTGGCCCGGTTCCCGGACCTGAACAACGGCAAGCTGGTGGCCCTGGACGCGGACACCGGCGAGGAGCTCTGGACCGTGAGCTCCGACAGCTACTCCTGGTCCACCCCCGTCACCTTCTACGATACGGACGGGTACGGCTATGTGCTGTACGCCAGCTGCGTCAGCGGGTATCTGTACCTGGTGAACGGCAAGACCGGCGAGGTGCTGGACAAGTACGAGTTCGGCTGCACCGTGGAGGCCACGCCGGTGGTGTACAACAACACCGTGGTCATCGGCACCCGCGGCCAGGAGATCTTGGGCATCACGCTGAAATAACGGAGATTTACCGCCCCTGGCGCCCTTCTGCGGCGCCAGGGGCCGGATGCTGTCCGCGGCGGGACGGCATACAGAGAAGAAGTGGGGGAGTGAGATGCAGGCCGGAGAGAAGTGGAACGGCTGGAACGTGGTCCGGGTCATCGGCCGCGGCAGCTTCGGCTCGGTCTATGAGATACACCGGGACGTGTTCGGCACGGTGGAGAAGGCCGCCCTCAAGCAGATCATCATTCCCCAGGACGACAGCGAGACGGACGAGCTTTTGAGCGAGGGATACGACCTGGAGAGCATCTCCAGGCGGTACAGCGGCTACCTCCAGGACATCGTGAAGGAGTACACTCTCATGCTGTCTCTGAAGGGCGGCGCCAACATCGTCAGCTGCGACGATCTGGACTACCACCCCCGCCGGGACGGGATCGGCTGGGAGCTTCTCATCCGCATGGAGCTTCTCACGCCTTTGCTGAACGTGCTTGACGCTTCTGACCCGGCGGGGCAGGCGGTCCAGGTGGGCAGGGACATATGCGGCGCGCTGGCGCAGTGCGAGGAACAGCACATCATCCACCGGGACATCAAGCCCCAGAACATCCTCCTGTCTCCCCGGGGCCAGTACAAGCTGGGGGACTTCGGCGTGGCGAAGGTGGCGTCCCGGACCACGGTGGGGACCCGGACGGGGACATTCCGGTACATGGCGCCGGAGGTGTACAGCAGCCAGCCATACGGGACGGCGGCGGACATCTACTCCCTGGGGATGGTGATGTACTGGCTTTTGAACCGGCGGCGCAGTCCCTTCGTGCCGCTGCCGCCGGAGGAATCTACATACCGGCAGGACGAGGATGCCCAGACGCGGCGCATCCGGGGCGAGCCGCTGCCGCCGCCGGCGGACGGGAGCGACAGGCTGAAGCGGATCGTGCTGAAGGCCTGCGCCTTCGACCCCCGGGATAGGTACCGGAACGCCCGGGAGATGCTGGCGGACCTGGAGGCGCTGGAAGAAGGCGAGCAGGAGCAGCCGGAGCGGCCGGAGCGGAAAAAGAGGCCGAGACCGCAGTCGCTCCGGGAGAGCCCGCCCCGGCAGGAGCGGCGGGAACGGCAGGAAAGACCGGAGCAGGGGGAGCAGCAGGAGGAACCGGAGCAACATGAAAAGCAAGAGCGGCCGCCGAGATCGCCCCAGCCGGACCAGCCGGTACCGCAGGAACCGCCGCGCCCGAGGAAAAGGTCCCGCGTTTTCCTGTGGATCGGCATAGCTGTCCTGTTGATTGCGGATATCATCCTCATCGTGAGGCTGCATGCTTATAAGCCGGAAACATCAGGCGGCTCACAGCAGGCGGGGACCGCGCCCGTGGCGATACCCGCCGCTGCTGTGGTCGTTCCCACCGCTGCTGCGGTCGTTTCCACCGCCAGTGAGCTTGAGCCCTTCGTCATCTATATCAGCGGCATCGACAGCCGGGATGGCATGGTGCCGGAGTGCCGGTCTGACGCGAATATCATCGCCACGGTCAACCCACAGACCCGACAGGTCCTGCTGGTCTCCACGCCCCGGGACTACTATATTCCTCTGTCTGTGTCTAACGGTGAGCTGGACAAGCTGACCCACGCCGGCCTCTACGGCGTCAACGTGTCTGTGGAGACCCTGGAGATGCTGTACGGCATCGACATCGACTACTATTTCCGTGTGGACTTTGTGGGATTTGAGGACATCATCGACGCCCTGGGCGGCGTCACGGTGGATTCCGACGCCCAGTTCTGGGATTGCACCTACACCTATTACTTCGACGAGGGGCCCAATGAGCTCAACGGCGAAGAGGCCTTGGCCTTCGTCCGGGAGCGCAAGGCTTTCGAGGACGGCGACCGCGCCCGCGGCCGTCACCAGATGGTGCTCATCAAGGCCATTGCAGACAAGATCCTCTCCACCGATCTTCTGAAGAACTACGCCTCTGTCTGGGATGCTGTGTCTACCCGCTTTGAGACCAGCATGTCCTACGATATGGTGACCGCTCTGGTGCAGGATCAGCTTACTAATGGCGGCAGCTGGAATATCCAGAGCTACAGCGTGGACGGTACCGAGAACTGGGAGGGGATATGCTACAGCCTGCCCGATACTCCGTGCTACGTGCTGGAGCCTGACCAGGCCACAGTGGATACTGCCGCGAGCCTTATGGAGAGCGTCTTGGCTGGTGAGATTGTTTACAGTTCTTTTTCGTAAGCCCAGCGGACGATCATTTTTACTTGACTGGTACGTTACAGCCCGAATAGGGATGCCCGCCGCACGGCGGCGGGATGACATTTGGAGAAGAAGTGGGGGAGTGAGATGCAGGTAGGTGAGAAGTGGAACGGATGGGACGTGGTCCGGGTCATCGGGCACGGCAGCTTCGGCGCGGTCTATGAGATACAGCGTGACGTGTTCGGCACGGTGGAGAAGGCCGCCCTCAAGCAGATCGTCGTTCCCCAGGACGACAGCGAGACGGACGATCTCATGAAAGAGGGGTACGACCTGGAGAGCATATCCCAGCGGTACAGCGGCTACCTCCAGGACATCGTGAAGGAGTACACCCTCATGCTGTCCCTGAAGGGCAGCGCCAACGTCGTGCGGTGCGACGACCTGGACTACCACCCCCGCACGGAGGGGCTGGGCTGGGAGCTTCTCATCCGCATGGAGCTTCTCACGCCGCTTCTGAATGTGCTGGACACGGCCGACCCGGCAGGGCAGGCGGTCCAGGTGGGTAAGGATATATGCAGCGCGCTGGCGCTGTGCGAGGACCAGCACATCATCCACCGGGACATCAAGCCCCAGAACGTCCTCATGTCGCCCTACGGGCAGTACAAGCTGGGGGACTTCGGCGTGGCGAAGGTGACGTCCCGGACGGCGGTGGGGACCCGCATCGGCACGTTCCGGTACATGGCGCCGGAGGTATACAGGGGCCAGCCCTATGGGACGAGCGCGGACATCTACTCCCTGGGTATGGTGCTCTACTGGCTTTTGAACCGGCGGAGGGGGCCCTTCGTGCCGCTGCCGCCGGAGAACCCCACATACCGGCAGGACGAGGACGCCCAGACGCGGCGCCTCCGGGGCGACCCGATGCCGCCGCCGGCGGACGGGAGCGAGGGGCTGAAGCGGATCGTGCTGAAGGCCTGTGCCTTTGACCCCCGGGATAGGTACCGGAACGCCCGGGAGATGATGGCGGACCTGCGGAGCCTGGACGGAGCGGGCAGGGGCCATGACGTGACCGCGCCTATCCGGGACCGTGGGGCGGAGGGGCCCGCATATGCGGGATACACGCCTAACAGGGACCGGACGGCGCCCGGCCAACAGGACCCCGGCCGCGGCGCCGGGAGCGTGAACGGCGCCGGCGCCCGGCCGGGCGCGGGTCAGGCCTACGGGACCGGTCCCGCGGCGCAGCCATACGCCGCCCAGCCGCCCCGGCCCCAGCCCCAGCAGCAACAGCCTCAGCCGCCCCAGCAGAAGGAAAAGAAACGGCGCGGGGCGCCGCTGGCGGCCATCCTGATCGCGCTGGCGGTCCTGGTCATAGGCGGTGTGCTGGCATGGCCGCATCTCTCCGGGTCCGGAGACCAGGCCGGCGGCGCGCCGTCCGTCACGCCGGCCGGTGTGGAGGCGGAGCCCGGCGCCGGGACAGAGAACGGCAATGAGACAGAGCCTGACGCCGGGACGGCAGACGGCACTGAGGTGGAGCCCAGCGCCGGTACGGTGACGGAAGCCAGCGCCGGGATGACGTATCCCATGCCAGGCCAGGAGGGGTATGTCTATACCGCGCCCCAGGAGCTTGGCAGCGACTTTCTGTCCATGACCGTGCAGTATTGCGGCGACCTCTATCAGCTGCCGGCGCCCCTGTCAGCGTTCACGGCCAACGGCTGGGCAGTGACCGGGGAGGACTATTACAGCTCGGATGAAAACGACGCCGGGTGGGCGTGCCGGTTCGTGCAGGCGGAACGGGACGGCGTCCGTACCAGTTTCGATATCTGTGACTTCGGCAGCGGCGACCCAGACCGTGAGACGTGGTATGTCACCAATCTGCAGATGCCCTATGACACCTCTGACTACAACAGCATCCCCGGCGAGATCGTGGTCCCTCTGGGTATCGGCCCCGGCATGGGCTTGAGCGATGCGCTGGCGCTGCTGGACGGCTATGGGTACGAGGAGCTCGACAACTCCAGCGGCGGCCGCACCTTCAGGGTGGATAGCCCCTCTGAATTCGTGGGCGGCATGGAGCTGAGACGGACGGTGTACATATACACGGACGGGGCCAAGGGCGACCCGGCGGAGAACTGCACCGTCGCGTACCTCTATCTGCTCGTGCGGTTCATTCAGCCCGATGAGCCGCCGGCGGACATGCCGCTGCCCGGGGATGCGGGTTATGCCTATGCCCCGCCGTCTGAGCTGGGGAGCGATCTGCTCTCCTTGGCCGTGCAGGTCGGCGGCGACCTGTACCGGCTGCCGGCGCCGGTCTCCGTCTTTGAGGCCAACGGCTGGCAGGCGGTATACGAATCGTCCTATTACGGCAGCGACAGCGGCAACGGCCTTGGGTGGAACGTCCTGAATCTTGAAATGGAGAGAGATGACGGCGATATACGCTGCGTGATATCCGATTTTGGGACCGGGGTGCCCTCCCATGGGGACTGGTACGTCATGGAGGTATCTGATTCCTACAGCGACTACCGTGAGCCCGAAGGCCGGAACGGTGTGGTCGTCCTGCCCGGCGGTGTCCGCTGCGGCATGAGCATGCGGGAGGCCGCGGAGACGCTGGGCCTGTATGACAGCGGCTTCGATGAGGACATCGATCACACCTATGTCTACAGAGACGGCGTCAGGGAAGAGGGCGATATAAATGTGAATGCCAATGTGACCATCTATGAATTCGGGTTTGAATATGAGACGGCGGATGTGCCCATCGTGGAGCAAGTGAGCGCCGGCATCACCATCTACGACCCCCAGGCTGTCATATATGGCATGGATACGGTGGACGTCATGACGCCGGACCAGGAGGGGTACGTGTATGTCCAGCCCCAGGCCCTGGGCGGGGAGCCCCTGTCCATGGTGATAGAATACGGCGGCGATCTCTACCGGCTGCCGGCGCCGATTTCCGCCTTCGAGGCCAACGGCTGGGTGGTGACCGAGAGCAGCGATTCCGGCGATGGATATTCCATACAATGGACACGGGACGGGGTCACAGATTACATCTATACCTCCGATCTGGGCATGGACATCTCCTCGGTGGACGATATATATATCACCGCACTATCCGGCTGGGAGGGCAGCGAGATCACGATGACGGTCTCCCCGGGCATCCGCTTCGGCATGACCGAACAGGAGGTCCTGGACGCGCTGGAGGGCATTCCCTACGACTGGTCGGACGATTTTGAGAATATGAACAGGGAATACGGGTTCAGCGGGCAGACAGACGGCGGTATGTACGCCTATGTCACCATCACAGTGGATTACGCTGCGGACGAGGTCACATATATGTACGTGGATATCTCCTGACCGCGGCAAACAGACAAAGTATCCCCCGGCTCGTCTGAGCCGGGGGATATCGCTGTGTTTTGGGGGTCATCGCTGTGTTTGCGGGTCACTCCACGCTTATCATGTAGTAGTACACCGGCTGGCCGCCGCGGATGAGGCAGGTCTCGGTGTCCGGGAAGCCGGCCCCCAATGCGTCGGAAAAGCTCTGGGCGTCCTTCTCCGCCACGTCCTGGCCGTAATACACGGTGACGAACTCCGGCTCCAGGGGGGAGATGGCCGGGGTCAGGCTGGACACCAGCTGCTCTGTGTCGGCAAAGGAGCCAACCAGCTGCCCGTCCATGAGGGTCAGGTACTCGCCGGCCTTGATGGCGTGGCCGTCAAAGTCGGAGTCCCGGGCGGCATAGGTGATCTGGATGGTGTGCACCGTCTCCAGGGCGCTCCTGAAATCCGCCTCCAACGCCTCGGGGCCGCTGTCGGGCGTGAGGCGCATCATGGCGCTGATGCCCTGGCACACGGTGCGGGAGGGGATGACGATGACCTTTTTCGTGGTCATGGGCACGCACTGCTCGGCGGCCATGATGATGTTCTTGTTGTTGGGGAACACGAACACGGTCTCCGCCGGGGTCAGGTTCAC
>CANQIH010000075.1 GCA_947624035.1 uncultured Oscillospiraceae bacterium
ACGGATATGACCACCTCGTCGGCAAAGGTGGTGGTACTGAGATACTTCAGCTCCACCCCGATCACCGGGGAGATGATGCCGTTTTGCTCCAGCCGCTCGTAGCCCCACCCGGCTTTGGCCAGGTAGTCCACCCGGGCCTCCTCCATCCAGTGGACGTAGCTGGCGTGGTGGGTGATGCCCATCATGTCCGTCTCGTAATACTGCACCTTCCGGCGATACTCGTTCATGGCCGCGCCCCCATCTCATATTTCCCCCGATTGTACCACGTTCGGCGGCGGGGGACAAGGTTTTCAAAAATACTACTCCAGTAGTATTGACAAAGCGATACGACTATGGTAGTATGATGCCGGTAACGTTACTACAACTGTCGTATGGGGTGACCGATATGGAAAAGAAGCTGTACGATTCGGAGCTGAAGGTCATGAACGTGCTGTGGCGGGAGGGGGACTGCCCCGCCCGGCACATCGCGGATGTGCTGACGGAGGAGGTGGGCTGGAACGTGAACACCACCTACACCCTCATCAAGCGGTGCATCGCCAAGGGCGCCATAGAGCGCACGGAGCCCCATTTCATGTGCCGGGCCCTGGTGAGCCGGGAGGTGGTGCAGCGGTCCGAGACCGACGAGCTCATCGACCGGGTGTTCGACGGCTCGGAGGACAAGCTCTTCGCCGCCCTGCTGGGCCGGAAGAAGCTCACCGGGGAGCAGATCGAAAAGCTATACGCCATCATCGAGGACCTGAAGTGAGGTACATATCATGCTGAGCTTGCTGGATATGTCCGTGGCCGGTGGCGCGGTGATCCTGGCGGTGGCCGCGATCCGGGCATTGGCCCTGGACCGGCTGCCCAAGGGGGCGTTCACGGCGCTCTGGACCGTGGCGGTGCTGCGGTTGCTGGTGCCGGTGAGCCTGCCGTCCCCGGTGAGCGTGTACGGCCTGGCGGAACGAGCTATCCGGGCTGTCTGGACGGCGGTCCCGGCGGAGCCGGAGGATGTGCCGGCGGCGGTCATGGAGACGCCCGCGGCGGCAGAGCAGGCGGTCAATGCCCCGGCGGAGGATGCCCCGGCCGCGCCTGTGGCGGGTGCCCCGGCGGAGCGGCCTGCCCCGGATGTCACCGGCAGGGGAAATGTCCCCTGGCGGACAGTCGTGTGGGCCGCGGGGGCCCTGGGCTGCGGCGGCTTTTTTGCCGTGAGCTATATCCGGGCCCGCCGGAAGTACCGGGAGGCGGTGGAGGTCCAGGATGATCTCATCCGCCGCTGGCAGGAGGGCCATCCCACCCGCCGCCGGGTGTCCGTGCGGCTGTCGGGGCGGGTCGATTCGCCCATGACCTATGGGCTCATCCGGCCCGTGGTGCTTCTGAGCCCGGACACGGACTTCCGGGACCGGCGGTCATTGGGGTTCATCCTGGCCCACGAGTACGGCCACATCCGGCGGCTGGACGGGTTGAGAAAGCTCATCCTCACCGTCGCGGTGTGCGTCCACTGGTTCAACCCCCTGGCGTGGGTCATGCTCGTGCTGGCCAACCGGGACATGGAGATGGCCTGCGACGAGGCGGTGGTCCGCACCCTGGACGGCCCGGACCGGGCGGCCTACGCCCGGACCCTGGTCCGCATGGAGGAGGCCCGGGCGGGCCTCGTGCCCCTGGCCAGCCATTTCAGCGCGAACGCTATGGAGGAGCGTATAACGGCGATCATGAAGATGAAAAAATGGACGGCAATGGCCGTTGTAAGTTGTATTATGTTAACTATCGGCGTGACGGCGGTGTTCGCCGCTGGCGCGCCCCGGGAGGCGCCGCCCGCCCCGGCGCCGCTGACGGAGCCCACGCCCACGCCTCCCCCGGTGCCCACACCGGCCCCAGCGGACGAGGCGGATACAGCGGCGCCCGCGTCCTATGACCTGGGCGGGGCGGCGGTGCTGTTCCCCCTGACGGAGGAGGGCCTGGCCGAGCTGTTCGGCGGTGTGGATATCCGGTGGTGGGACCCGGCGGAGTTCGCCGCCTGGGCGGCGGCCCAGCGGCCCCTTTTGGAGGCCGCCGTGGGCAGCCCGTCCCCGGAATCGGTGGCCAGCGGCGAGCTGACCTGGACGGCGGAGCGGACAGAGGCGGTGATGGCCGCCCTGGAGGACATCGGCGCGGCCCTGGAGTGTGGCACCGGGAGGCTATCCCGGACCGTGGCCGGCAGCGGTCAGGTGGTCCTGGCGGTGGGCCTGGACCTGGGCCTGGAGGCGGGCGCCCAGGGATATGACATGGACCAGCTTCTCTGGTGTGGCACGGACTTCACCGGGAGCCACACCTGCGACGTGGGACTCGGGCAGAGGCTGGTGGTATTGGGCCCCAGCGGCACGGAGATGGGCCTGTTCCGGCTGATGCACGCCTACTATGACACCATGGTGAACGCCGGGCTCACGGACGCCGGGACCGCCAACATATCCCTGCATCTGCACTGGGAGGCCTACCAGCACGGGGAGATGCCGGACCAGTGGCTGGTGGGCGGCGGGGGCCTGGCTATATCGGAGGAGCCGGAGCCGGAGGACCTGGGGGAGGAGCCGGAGCCCTGGTATGTGAGGGCGAGGCCCCGGTACGTCTGGGACCTGACCGGCGACGAGCCGTTGGTCCGGGAGGAGGCCCCGGCGGAGACGGCGGATTACCTGCTGGACATCCAGCCCTACGGCTACCGCACACCGGTGAATTTCGACTACGTGGGCCTCAGCGGCAGCGCCTTCAGCATGGAGCTGCCGCCCGGCGGGGAGAGCACAGCGGACAGCTATGACGGGCAGATCGACTACCTCGTCATCGCCCGCAGCGGCGGCAGCTTCGAGCTCATCCAGCGGGCCGTGAACGGCGGGGAGGAGCAGGCCGAGGCATACACGGAGGAGCCCGGCGGCGCCGTCGCCCGCCGGACCGGCTGGTACGTGGAGGGCGGCATGGAGCTGGCCGTCCGCAACACCGGCGCGGAACCGCTGGTGATCGACGGATTTATTTACAGGTGAGAGATCAGACGAGCCCGGCAGCAGTGCTGCCGGGCATCAGACAAAAAAGACCGTGTGAGGCTTGACAGGCAAGCCCCGCGCGGTCTATAATGAGTACATAAAAGGGCGCTGTGACAAGCGGTTAGCCCTACGTTATAGCGAAAGTTTCAAAGAAACCGTCACCGTGCAGGGTGGCGGTTTCTGCTTCTCACAACTATGATCGTGACCCGATAAGGCCCGATATGTAGCGTAATACGCATTAGCCTCACCCCCTTTCGGGGATCGTGGCCAGCCGCCTGCCGCTTACAGCGCCCTAGCGCAGTGCATTGCAATGCGCCACGAAAAGAATATCATACAAACAGAAAAAATACAAGCCCGGCAGCAGTGCTGCCGGACTCGTTGCATTTCCTGATGAAAACCGTTATACTATTGCTTGTCCGTGTGGGCCTTTTTGTGGGCCTCGCCGCCGGGCTCGATGGTCCAGCCGTGGGCCAGCATGTGGTTCTGGATGCAGCGGAAGCTCTCATCGGAGATGTCGTGCTCCATCTTGCAGGCGTCTTTGTAGGCGGTCTCCCGGCTCACGCCCAGGCTCATGAGGATGGCGGCCAGCGTCTCGTGGCGCTCATAGATGCGCTTTGCGATGGCCAGGCCCTTCTCCTCCAGGTGGATGAGCCGGTCGCCGTCCCGGCGGATGTAGCCGTTTTCCTCCAGCTGCTTCATGGCCACGCTGACGGACGGCTTGGAGTAGCCCAGGGAGTTTGCGATGTCGATGGAGCGGACGAAGCCCTTTTCCATGTCCAGCATGTAGATGGATTCCAGATAGTCCTCGGCGGATTCGTGGATATTCATGTGTGCACCTCCCAAAGACAGCGGTTCTTTCATGAATGAAACTATTCTACCATATACGTTCGGGAAAAACAAGTAGCATTGAAGGGAGAAAGCCATGCTCCAGCCCCCCGCCCATGTGGATACAGTGCTGACGGCCCTCCGGGCCGCCGGGTACGCCGCGTACCCCGTGGGGGGCTGCGTCCGGGACGGCCTCATGGGCCGTGTCCCGGCGGATTGGGACGTGTGCACATCCGCCCGGCCGGACCAGACCGCGGCGGTACTTGCGGGCTTCCGGCTCATAGAGACCGGCATGCGCCACGGCACCGTCACCGTGCTCACGGATGGCGGGCCCGTGGAGGTGACCACCTTCCGCACCGACGGGGATTATGCCGACAACCGCCACCCGGACAAGGTGACCTTCGTGCCGGACCTGGCCTCTGACCTGGCCCGGCGGGACTTCACCGTCAACGCCATGGCCCTGGGGCCGGGCGGGGAGGTCGTGGACCTGTACGGCGGACAGGCGGACCTGGCTGCCGGGCTCATCCGCTGCGTGGGGGACCAGGATACCCGGTTCGGGGAGGACGCTCTGCGCATATTGCGGGCCCTGCGGTTCGCGTCCAAACTGGACTTCGCTATCGAGCCGGCCACCGCGGAGAGCGCCCTGCGAAACCGGGCCCTGCTGGAGCATGTCTCCCCGGAGCGGGTGTTCTCCGAGCTCAAGGGCATCCTGGCGGGCCCCGGCGCGGGGCGGGTGCTGCGGGCGTACGGGGCGGTCATCTTCCAGGTCATCCCGGAGCTTGCGCCCCTGGCGGGCTTTGACCAGCGAAGCCCCCACCATATCCACGACATATGGACCCACACCACCATGGCGGTGGACGCCATGGCCCCGGACCCGGTGCTGCGGCTGACCATGCTGCTCCACGACGTGGGCAAACCGCCCCGGTTTTTCACCGACGGGAACGGCGTGGGCCACTTCTACGGCCACGCGGATACCGGCGCGGAGATGGCGGAGATCATCCTGCGCCGGCTGCGGTGCGATAACGCCACGCGAAAGACCGTGGTGACGCTCATCAAATACCACGACATGGCCCCGCCCCAGACGGCGAAGTCCATGGGCCGCCTGGTGCGGAAGCTGGGGGAGGATAGGGTCCGGCAGCTCATAGCCTGCTGGCGGGCGGACTCCTCGGACAGGTCCCCGGACGTGGTGGCGCGGAACATGGCCGTTATCGGCGCGTCGGAGGCGGCGCTGGAGGCGGCGCTCCGGGAGGAGCCGTGCTTCTCTATGCGGGATCTTGCCGTGGACGGCCGGGACGTCATGGACCTGGGGGTCCCGGAGGGACCCGCTGTGGGGGCGGTATTGGCGGAGCTCTTTCGCCAGGTCACGGAGGGGGAGACGCCCAATGAACGGGCCGCGCTGCTGGAACGGGCCCGGGTCCTGGCGGAAGGGTATTGAATTTTCCCGCCGGTCGTGGTACAACAATAACAGTCTGTTTATAAAGGAGCGAGTCCCATGAAGATCAAGGTCACCGCCGACAGTACCTGCGACCTCACGGCGGAGCTTGTGGAGAAATACGACATCACCATCGTGCCTCTGACGGTCAACGTGGCCGGGGGGAGCTACAAGGACGGCGCGGAGATCACGCCGGACGAGCTGTACGCCAAGATCGAGGCCTGCGGCCAGCTGGGCTCCACCGCGGCGGTGAACATCCAGGACTACCTGGACGTGTTCGGCGCCTTTTTAAAGGACTACGACGCCATCGTCCACTTCACCATCAGCTCGGAGATGTCCGCCTGCTACCAGAATGCCTGTCTCGCGGCTCAGGAGCTGGGGAACGTGTACGTGGTGGACAGCCGGAACCTCTCCACCGGCATCGGCCACCTGGTGCTGGACGCCTGCGGCATGGCGGCCGCCGGCATGGACGCCGCGGATATCCATAAGGCCCTGGAGGAAAAGCGGGAGAAGCTGGACGTGAGCTTTGTGGTCAGTACTCTGGACTACCTGCGCCGGGGCGGCCGGTGCACAGCCCTCGCGGCCATGGGCGCCAATATCCTGAAGCTCCACCCCTGTATTTTCGTCAAGGACGGCGCCATGGGCGTGGGCAAAAAATATCGTGGAAAAATGACGGATTGTCTGGCCGCCTATGTGAGGGACCGGCTGGGGGATATCTCCACCGTGGACACGAGGCGGATCTTCATCACCGACTCCGGCATCAGCGAGGAGTGCCGGACCGCCGCGGAAAAAACGGTCCGGGAGCTGGCGGATTTTCAGGAGATCATCCACACCCGGGCTGGCTGCACCGTGAGCTGCCACTGCGGACCCGGGACCCTGGGCATCCTTTTCTACCGGAAATGATACATACCGCCCCGGCCAAAATGACCGGGGCGGTTTCCTGTTCAAAAATATTTCATATTTTTCGTGTTGCGTTTTGGAGCGGGATATTATATAATTCAAGACGTCAAATATCGGCCCTTTTTTATTTTGCATATTGGAGGTAGTTACCATGCCCAGACCCAAGGGAAGCAAGAATAAGAAGACCATCCAGACCGTCGCCCAGGTGGAGGAGCAGATCGGCGCCCAGCAGAAGGCAAAGGCCGCCCTGGAGGCCAGGCAGGCGGAGATCCTGGCTGTCATCGAGGAGCAGAAAAAGGCTCTGAAGGACGTGAAAAAGCAGATGCGCACCGTGGACAAGGCCCTTCTGACCCTGGAGGAGAAGAAGGCCGAGGCCGTCGCCATCCAGACCGCCGCCGAGAAAAAGGTGGAGATCGAAAAGGTGGTCACCAAGCTCATCAGCAGCGGCAAGGACGCCGACGAGATCCTGGAGATGCTCAAAAAGTAAACCGTCCATATACGAAATACCCGCCGGGTCTTGCGCCCGGCGGGTATTTTTCTGTGACGTGGCCATTCAAAACAGCCGGTGAACTCAAAAATACACCGCTGCGGAGACGGTATATTCTGTTTCCAAACTGTGTCTCCAGGATGGCCATATATTTTTGGCTGAAATGGTGCGCATACAAAAGCGTCATATTTTTTGACCGTTCGATGGATCGTTGCTCTCGATCTTTTCCTCCATCATAGCGAGCAGTTCGCTTGTTCGCAGACCCAGAGCCTGCGCGATCTTGCACAGGGTCTCGATGGTGGGGCGCATTGTGCCGTTTTCTATCATGGTGAGGTGCGTCCTGGCGATCCCGGCAAGACCGCTCAACACCTCCTGGGAGAGTCCTTTTTCCCGGCGAACATGCCGTATCGTGTCGCCCAGCACAGCATAATCGAATAGCACAATGTCACCTCCCCTCTAGCTGTATTGTACGGGGAGCGCGTGACATTTATGTCTAGCTACCTAGACATTTGTGAGGCGGTGTGCTAAACTGAAAACACGACATGATAAGGAGGTAAGCCATGCGTTGTGAGATTTGTGACACGGAGATACCGGCAGGGGCGACAGAGTGCCCGCGCTGTGGGTTTGAAGTCGCCTGGATGAGGGACGAAGCCGAGCCGGACGGCGCGGAATGGCCGGAGCAGGATATTGAGCGGCCGCAGGAGCCTGTGCGCCGGTCCCCAATCGCGGATAGGCGGGGAGACGGCGGTAAAAAAGAGGGGAAGGCATCCCGTGTTCTGATCCTGGCGATCGCAGCCGTGGCGGCGGCGATCGCGGCGATATGCCTATATATGTTATTGAGAGCTGGGGGAGCCCGCGTAAACAGCATTGCCGTCAGCAAATGGATGCTGACAGACGAGGGATACTCTACGGATCATTATGCCGGGCTCGTCACGTCGGATGAAAAAAAGCCCTTTGCCGCTGTTATCAACGACGGTGACGGTGACGTGCATCTCGTGTTTATGGATGGCGGAGAGGGGACGGTACAGATATCTGTCCCATCCGATGAAGACCCGTCCCTCACCTGTGAGATAGAGGGTCATATGCCAGGAAAAACCGTGAGAAAAAGCGATTTTGAAGAGATCACCTATTCCGGAAACGATTATTATGATTGGGATATGAGTTCGCTGGATCCCTCTTACAGCGACTATACCAGCTGTATCGTCGATATCGAAGCCGTTATGAAAAAGAATGTCACGGGAATACTGATATACGACGTTGAGGACAACATAAATCAAACTGTCGAGCCAAACAATACAATGGCTATCGTGGACGGCGTGGGCAGCTCAACGTATATTTCAGACGATCTTCCATATAAGTCCCGGGGGATGGAGGACATCACAGTGATACCGCGGTTTTTCTGTGCCGCTGAAAAGCTCGACAATGTCCTTACATCGGCGGACAGCTCCTTTGTCATGGACAGAGAGGAGACCAGCTATACTTCCCTGAGCAATACGGTAAAATATTCGGGTACCATGAACCTCGTGCTGTCGGACTATTCCAACGGATTTGTCGTATACACAGCCACGCAGACCGCCGGAGGGGAGGCGGATGAAAGGGGCGCGGCCATGATCCGCTATGCCCGGGTCTACCCAGGCGGACGTTTTTCCCTGAAAACACATAATTCCTATGACATAGACGCCAAAGTATCTGAGCCGGAATATGAATTCCATATCGCAGGCTATATCACGTGGACGGAGCTCGGACAGGATTGAAACGACATGGCTCTTCTCCGCCCGCTCATATGAAAAGACAGACAGAACAAAAGCACCGGTTCAGCGGTGCTTTTGTTCTGTCTGAAGTATTGCCTCGGTATCTCTGCGGCCCTGTTTTACCGCCGGCCGAGAGCGGATTTCCCCGCGCGATTCGCTTCGCTTATATTCGCGTGGGGGCCCTCAGGAACAAAGCATTGATCCTTGACAAGGACAATATAGCATTGTAAAATCAATAAAGCTAAACGAAGTATTAGATAGTTAATCGAAAATACTGATTATGCGGGTGAACAGTATGACCACAAAAGACATGGACGCCATCCTGGAGGTGGCCCAGACCCACAATTTCAACCGGGCGGCGGAGAATCTATTTATGGCCCAGTCCACCCTGAGCTACCACATCAAGGCGGCGGAGGATGAGCTGGGCTTTCCCATCTTCGTCCGGTCCGGCAAGGGCGCGGCATTGACGCCGGCCGGGGAGCAGTTTTGCGTCACCCTGCGGAACGTCCGCCAGGAGCTGAAAAACGCCGTGGAACAGGCCCAGAACTTCAGCGCCCGGTACGCGGAGAACATCTCCATCGGTATGCCCGTCCGCTCGGCCATCTACGACCTGCCCCGGCTCATGCGCCGGTTCGCCCAGCTCCACCCGGCCGTCTCCGTCACGCCGGTCTACTCCTACGCCAGCTCCATCGACCAGTTTTTGAAGGGGGAAACGGATATCCTCTTTGCCCTGGAGACCAGCGTCCGGCATATCTCCGACATTCGGATCGAGCCCTTTTATGAAAGCCCCATCTACCTTATCACCCTGCCCGGCGATCCTCTGGCAAAAAAGAAGCGGGTCACGATGGAGGACCTGGCGGGCCGGACGCTGATGATCGGCGGCGGCTCGCCGCCCGCCCTGAAAAGGGTGCAGCAGCGTATCCTCGCCGGGGGCAGGGTGAACTACTTCAACAGCGCCGACCATGAGACCACGCTGACCAACGTGGTCTCATGGTCGG
>CANQIH010000076.1 GCA_947624035.1 uncultured Oscillospiraceae bacterium
GGCGCCAACCGGCGCTTTGAGTTCAAGGGCAAGTTCAACGGCGCGGACGTGTACGACGACTATGCCCACCACCCCGGGGAGCTGAAAGCCCTGCTGGACGCGGTGGAGCCTCTGGGCTACAAGCGGACCGTGGTCATCTTCCAGCCCCACACCTACTCCCGCACCAACGCCCTGTTCGGGGACTTCGTGGAGCAGCTGCGCCGCCCGGACTGGACCGTCCTGGCGGAGATCTACGCCGCCCGGGAGCAGAATACCCTGGGCATCTCCTCCGAGTCCCTCTCCAAGGAGATACCCGGCAGCATCTTCCGGCCCACCTTCGACGAGATCGTGAACATCCTGCGGGCCAGCGTGCAGCCCGGCGACCTGGTGCTGACCGTGGGCGCGGGGGACGTGTACCGCATCGGCGAGGAACTGGTGGCCAGCGCGAAATGACGTATTTTAGCCCGGAGACGGCCGTCCCCGGGCTTTTCTTTTGGAAAAATCTGTGATATAATGTAAAATAACTGATGTATATTACGAATCATAGGGGGGTCGACCGCATGATCCAGGACGGCAAAATACTCGTAGGCAAGGGCGGCGTGCCCGTATACCTTCTCCCCTCCATGGCCAACCGCCACGGCCTCATCGCCGGCGCCACCGGCACCGGCAAGACCGTGACCCTGAAAGTCCTGGCCGAGGGCTTCTCCCAGCTGGGCGTGCCCGTGTTCCTGGCGGACATCAAGGGCGACGTCAGCGGCATGGCCCTGGCCGGCGCCAGCAATGAGAAGATCCAGGAACGTCTCCAGACCGTGGGCGCGGACCCGGCGGCCTTTCAGCCCACCGCCTGCCCCTGCCGGTTCTGGGACGTGTTCGGCCAGGGCGGCATCCCCGTCCGGGCCACGGTCACGGACGTGGGGCCGGTGCTTTTGAGCCGCCTTCTGGACCTGACGGACGTGCAGCAGGGCGTTTTGAACATCGCCTTCCGTGTGGCGGACGACAACGGCTGGGAGATCATCGACTTCAAGGACCTGCGGGCCATGCTGGCCTATCTGGGCGAGCACCGGGCCGACTTCGTGAACACCTACGGCAGCGTCACCAGCCAGAGCGTAGGCGCCATCCAGCGGGCGCTGCTGGAGCTGGAGAACGACGGCGCGGAGCAGTTTTTCGGCGAACCCAACTTGGAGATCGGCGACTGGCTCCAGACCGGCAGCAACGGCATGGGCATGGTGAACATCCTCCACTGCGTGGAGCTGGCCCAGAAGCCCCTGCTGTACGCCACGTTCATGCTCTGGATGCTCTCGGACCTCTACGAGACATTGCCGGAGGTGGGCGACGCCGACAAGCCCAAGCTGGTGTTCTTCTTCGACGAGGCCCATCTGCTGTTCTCCGGCGCCCCCAAAGCCCTGGTGGAGAAGGTCACCCAGGTGGTGAAGCTCATCCGCAGCAAGGGCGTGGGCATCTTCTTCATCACCCAGTCCCCCTCCGACATCCCCGACGAGGTCCTGGCCCAGCTCAATAACCGGGTCCAGCACGCCCTGCGGGCCTACACCCCCGCGGAGCAGAAGGCCGTGAAGGCCGCGGCCCAGAGCTTCCGGGCCAACCCCAAGTTCAAGACCGAGGACGCCATCGGCTCCCTGGGCACCGGCGTGGCGCTGGTGTCCATGCTGGACGAGGAGGGCGTGCCCACCGTGGTGGAGCAGGCCACCATCTGCCCGCCCCAGTGCTCCATGGACGCCATGGACGGCGCGGCCCGGGCCATGGTGGTGGTGAACGACCCCCTGTTCGCCAAGTATAAAGACGCGGTGGACGAGCGCTCCGCCTATGAGATCCTGGACGAGCAGGCCCAGGCCGCGGCCGCCGAGCAGGCCCAGATCGAGGCCGAGAAGCAGGCCGAGGCGGAGGCCAAGGCCGCCGAGAAGGCCCGGCGGGAGGAGGAGAAGGCCCTCCGGGCCCAGGAGCGGGAGCTCCAGGCCGAGTACAAGGCCGCTGGCCTGGACAAGTACGGCCACACCAAGATGGAGGCGAGCATCATCAAGGCCACCAAGAGCACCGCCCGGAGCATGGGCCGCCAGCTGACCCGGAACATCACCCGGGGCCTCATGGGCAACAGCAGCAAGACCGTGCGCAACGCGGCCAGCCAGTTCGCCGGCAACATCGTCAGCGACCTCATCGGCGGCTTCTTCAAGTAATATCCGTACATATGGGCGCCCTCCTGTCACAGCCGGACGCCCGAACAAAATAATCATGGGAGGTCACAATGAAAAGGATCATAGTATCAGTCTTGCTCCTGAGCCTTGCTCTGTTCACGCTGACCGGCTGCGACAGCAAGGATTTCAGAGAGGCGAACGAGCTGTACGCCGCCGGCGATCTTGAGGCCGCGGCGGAGATGTTCGAGGCCCTGGGCGATTATGAGAACAGCGCCGACATGGTCCTGGCCTGCCGGTATGGCATCGCCCGGGATCTGTACAAGGCCGGGGACAACGAGGCCGCCGCGGAGGCCTTCGCCGCCCTGGGCGACTACGAGGACAGCGCCGACATGGTGAAGGCCTGCCATTACAACATGGCCGGTGAGCTCTTCAACAGCGGCGCCTATGAGGAGGCCGAGGCCGCCTTCGCCGAGCTGGGCGACTACAAGAACAGCGCCGAGGCCGTCCAGGCCTGCCAGTTCGGCGCCGCCGGCGAGCTGTTCAAAGCCGGCGACTACGCGGCTGCCGCGGAGGCCTATGCGGCCCTGGGCGACTATCGCAACAGCGCCGAGATGGTCCAGTCCTGCCAGTATAACGCGGCGTCCGCTCTCTTTGACAGCGGCGACTACGAGGCCGCCGAGGCCGCCTTCGCCGAGCTGGGCGACTACAAGAACAGCGCCGCCATGGTCCAGTCCTGCCAGTACAGCATCGCCCGCGGCCTCTATGACGAGGGCGCCTACGAGGCCGCCGAGGAGGCCTTCACCGCCCTGGGCGATTACCGCAACAGCGCCGACATGGTCAAATCCTGCCAGTACAGCATCGCCACCGCCCTCTTCGACAGCGGCGACTACGACGCCGCGGCGGACGCCTTTGCCAAGCTGGGCACCTACGAGGACAGCAGCGATAAGGTCAAGGCCAGCCAGTACAACATCGCCTCCACCCTTCTGGACGAGGGCGACTACGACGCCGCCGAGAAGTTCTTCACCGTCCTGGGCGACTACGAGGACAGCCCCGAGAAGCTCCAGGCCTGCCGGTACCAGCTGGCCAGCGCCATGATGGACGAGGGCGACTACGAGAACGCCTCCGTGTCCTTCGCCCTGCTGGGCGATTATGAGGACAGCGCCGCCAAGCTCCAGGCCTGCCAGTACCAGCTGGCCAAGGCCATGATGGACGAGGGCAACTATGCGGACGCCTCCGTGGCCTTCACCCTGCTGGGCGACTATGAGGACAGCCACGACCAGGTCATGGCCTGCCAGTACCAGCTGGCCGCCGCCATGATGGCCGAGGGCGACTACGAGAGCGCCTCCGCCGCCTTCGCCGTGCTGGAGGACTACGAGGACAGCCCTGACCAGGTCATGGTCTGCCAGTATGAGCTGGCCAAGGCCATGATGGACGAGGGCGACTACGCCGCCGCGGCGGACGCCTTCACCCTCCTGGGCGACTATGAGGACAGCCCCGAGCAGGCCCAGGCCTGCCAGTACTCCGTTGCCGACGGGCTGGAGGCGGACGGCGACTACGAGAACGCCGCCATCGCCTTCGCGGCCCTGGGCGAGTACGAGGACGCGCCGGACCGGGCGGAGATGAACCAGTACCGGTTCGCCAACGAGGACCACAGCGACGTGATGGCCCTGCTGGACGGCGGCAGCTGGTACTTCAGCGGCGGCGAGGGCGAGCTGGACCGGATCTCCTTCACGGAGACCGGGGCGGAGCTGACCCGGGTGACTTTCGACGAGGAGGGCGCCCACGCCGAGACCGGCAGCTGCCTGTTCCTCATCGGCGACGGCCGCATCACCATCACCGAGGAGGACGGGAACCGGTTCGCCTTCCTCTGCGAGGTAGAGGACGGCGAGCTGACCATGGGCGGCGGCGCGTATCTCTCCGCCGAGCAGCTCACCGAGGCCCTCCGGGGCATCTGGTCCGACGGCGCGGAGGAGCCCCATGAGCTCACCATCGACGGCGACGCCATCCAGACCGGCGGGTACGAGGATACATACGCCCTGGGCGACGGCGTGTTCGTGCCCGGCACCGAGCCCGAGGAGGGCGAAGAGGACCCGCTGGCCGGCTGGACCTTCACCGTGACGGACGCCGGCGAGGCCGCGGTGTTCTACCAGGGCCAGGCCTGCACTGTGACGGAGCTGCCCTCGGGTGAGCCCTCCGGGGAGCCGGCGGACTGAGCCTGATCCTGCATGAGTCATAAGTTTTTCACGCCCCCGGGTGACCGGGGGCGTGAATTTCATAATATAAGACGAAATTTTTCGCAGGAACACACATTATTTTGACAGATTCGCACGAATATGCTATTCTGTCTGTATCAATTTAAAGTGGAGGCGGTACACCATGATCCAGGACTACAAGCGGAAAGACGACAAGCTGGACAAGAACGCCCGCAAGGTGGAGATCCGGCACCTGCGGGAGAAGCTTGTGAACCAGCAGCAGACGATCCGGGAGCCCAAGCTGCCCGTCATCGTGCTGGTGGAGGGATGGGACTGCGCCGGCAAGGGCAACCTCATCAACGAACTCATCTGCGAGATGGACCCCCGTTTTTACTCTGTGAAAAACTTCGACCGGGTATCGGAGAGCAACGAGCGCTACCCCTTCCTGAAAAAGTTCTTTGACGTGCTGCCGGAAAACGGCAAGTTCCTCTTCATGGACACCGGCTGGATGGAGGACGTGGTGGGAAAGTACCTCCGCCGGGAGATCTCCAAGGAGGAGTACGAGCGCCGGGTGGAGTCCTGCAGCATCATGGAGCGGCAGCTTAGGGACAACGGCTATGTGCTGGTGAAGCTCTTCCTGCACATCTCCCGCAAGGAGCAGCTGCAGCGCATCACCGCCCTGCGGGAGGACAGGGACACCCAGTGGCGCGTCTCCTATGACGACCTCTGGCAGCAGCAGGAGTATGACCGCTTCCTGAAGACCTACGACGCTTTCATGGAGGCCACGGGCAAGACCTCGCCCTGGTTCGTGCTGGACGGCGAGAGCCGGAAAAAGGCCCTGTACGACGCGCTGCTGGCCATCACCGGCACGGTGGAGAAGGCCATCGAGAACGGCCGGTACGTGGGCAAGGCCACCGGCAAGAAGTTCCCGCTGCTGGGCGGCCCCTCCCAGAAGGACGCCGACCTCACCGCCACCATCGACCCGGAGGAATATAAAAAGGAGCTGAAAAAGCTCCAGAAAAAGCTCCGCGACCTCCACAACCAGATCTACCGGAAGAAGATACCCGTGGTCATCTGCTACGAGGGCTGGGACGCCGCCGGCAAGGGCGGCAACATCCGGCGCCTGGCCTATCCCCTGGACCCCCGGGGCTTCGACGTGATACCCATCGCGAGCCCCACGCCCGGGGAGCTGGCCCGGCACTTCCTGTGGCGGTTCTGGACCAAGCTGCCCCGCAGCGGCCACGTGGCCATCTTCGACCGCACCTGGTACGGCCGGGTGATGGTAGAGCGCATCGAGGGCTTCTGCTCCGAGGACGACTGGCAGCGGGCCTACGGGGAGATCAACGAGTTCGAGAAGGAGCTGACCGATTGGGGCACCGTGGTGCTGAAGTTCTGGATCCACATCGACCCGGACACCCAGCTGGAGCGGTTCGAGGCCCGGCAGAACACCCCGGAGAAGCAGTGGAAGATCACCGACGAGGACTGGCGCAACCGGGAGAAGTGGCCCCAGTACGAGCAGGCCGTGGAGGATATGCTCCAGAAGACCAGCACGGAGTACGCGCCCTGGTACATCATCGAGTCGGTGGACAAGAAATACGCCCGCATCCGTACCCTGCAGATCGTCACCGACGCCCTTGAGAAGGCGGTAGAGGAAAACGTGGTCCGGGGGATCAAGAGTCAATGGCCGAAGAAGAAAGAGAAGAAATAACGGTCCCGGCCCCGGGGGAGGCGCCTGACGCGCCTCCCGCCGGGGTCCCGGATGTGGACGCCGCCGCGCCGGAGCAGGCCCCGGCCTGCTTCCTGGACCGGGAGCTGAGCTGGCTGCAATTCAACCTCCGTGTGCTGAGCCAGGCCGGGGACCAGGACACGCCGCTGCTGGAGCGGCTGAAATTTTTGGGCATATACCACTCCAACCTGGAGGAGTTTTTCATGGTGCGGGTGGGCACCCTGATCCACCGCGCATCGCTGCTGCCGGACGAGCGGGACGAGAAGACCGGTCTCACCGCCGCCGAGCAGCTGGCCCTCATCACGGCGGAGGTATCCGCCCAGCAGGAGACCAAGTACAAGATATACCGGGGCATCCTGAAGGACATGAGGGCCGCCGGTATCGACGTGGTGGACTTCCGCAAGCTCAGCGAGTCGGACGAGGTGCTGGCCCGGAAGTTTTTCTCCGACATCCGCCCGCTGCTGTCCCCCCGGGTGGTGGACGCGGAGCACCCCTTCCCCTTCGTGGGCAACAAGGAGACGTGGCTGGCCGTCACGCTGAAAAAGGCCGGCAAGGGCGACGACGTGCGCCTGTGCCTGGTCCCCATCGTGCGGGTGCCGCCCTACCGGGTCTGCGAGGCAGACGGCCGCCAGAAGGTGATCCTCACGGCGGAGATGGTGGCCTACTACGCCCCCCTGCTCTTCAAAAAGCAGGAGGTGCGCCAGAGCGTCCTGTTCCAGGTCACCCGCAACGCGGACGTGTTCATCGAGGACGACCTGGACTCCTTTGACGCGGACTTCCGCGCCTCCATGGAGAAGATGCTGCGCAAGCGCAAGCGCCAGCAGCCCGTACGCCTGGTGTTCAGCGGCAAGCCCCCCTCCCGGCTCCGGGCCATGCTGGTGAAGGCCCTGAAGGTGCCGGAGCAGAACGTGTTCGCCCAGCGGGTGCCCTTTGACCTGTCCTTCGGCTCCGGCCTCAAAAAGGGCCCGGGGATGAAGTACGGCGAGCGGCCGCCCCGGCGCACGGTGCAGCTGAAAAAGGGCGAGTACTTCGCCTACCTGGAAAAGAAGGACATCATGCTCAGCTTCCCCTACCAGAGCATGAGCTCCTTCGTGGACCTGCTGTACGAGGCGGCGGACGACCCGGACGTGGTATCCATCCAGATCACCCTGTACCGGCTCTCCGCCAGCAGCCAGGTGGCGGCGGCGCTGGCCTACGCCGCGGACCGGGGCAAGAGCGTGCTGTGCCTGCTGGAGCTGCGGGCCCGGTTCGACGAGCAGAACAACATCGACTACTCCGAGGTCCTGGAGGACACCGGCTGCACGGTGATATACGGCCTGCCGGACCGGAAGATACACTCCAAGCTCTGCCTCATCACCCGCCAGAAAGACGGGAAGATACAGTACTTCACCCAGGTGGGCACCGGCAACTACAACGAGACCACCAGCGAGCAGTACACGGATCTGTCCGTCATCACCTCCCGGGAGGCTGTGGGCCGGGACGCCGCCCAGGTGTTCGAGGCATTGTCCCTGGGCCAGACGCCCCCGGAGGCGGAGGTCATGTGGATCGCCCCGGAGAGCTTTCGGACCCGGGTGCTGGACTACATCGCCCGGGAGACGGAAAAGGGCCCGGAGGGCCGGATATCCATCAAGGTCAACTCCATGAACGATATCTCCGTCATGCAGGCCCTCATCGCCGCCTCCCAGGCGGGGGTGCCCATCTCCCTCTACATCCGCGGCATCTGCTGTCTGCGGCCTGGCATCCCCGGCTATACGGACAACATCACGGTCCGCAGCGTGGTGGGCCGGTACCTGGAGCACTCCCGTATCTTCGCCTTCGGCAAGGAGGGGGACGGTCAGCGGATATTCATAGGCTCCGGCGACCTTCTGAACCGGAACACCCGCCGCCGGGTGGAGGCCTTCATCGAGTGCGTGACGCCCGAGACCCGGGCGGGGGCATTGGAGATATTGGAGGCGTTGAACGAGGACCGGGAGCGGAGCTGGCTCATGCAGCCGGACGGGTCCTATGTGTGGGATAAGTCCGTGCCCGGCTCCGCCAGTCAGGATAGGCTCTACCGGTACTTCTCCGAGCAGACCGTCTCGGCCATCCCGGCGGCCCCGGCGGCCGAGAGCTTCATGGACCGGCTCTGCCGGCTCTTCCGCAAGAAATAAACATACCGCCCTGACTTTAGCCAAGCGCTGCTCATGTGTAAAAATGGCTGACGCCCTGCTCAAGGGCCGTCAGCCATTTTTTCAGGATTCAGCCAGGTAAATGCCCAGCTCCTGCGCTGTGGAGTAGAACGCGTTGGTATCCTCATCGTCGCGGTCCATCAGCAGCTTGATATATGTCCATTGCAGACGGGATCGCTCTACCCGCTCGATGTTCTCTCCGGCAGCCGCTTCCGCATCGTCCCACCAGCCCTCGATCTCGTCGAAGCGGGCCTCATATGTCTCGCGGGGGATGATATCAAAGGGGTCCTCGTGCCAGATGCCGAAGCACCTGTCCTCCGACGCGGCGAGAGTGAAGTCGATGAATTTGCGGATATAAGGGGCGGCGGCCCCATAGTAGCCATCCAGGAAATCGTTCATATAACCGCTGTATTCTTCCTCCGTTATATAGGGGTCCCACATGAGACGCCCCAGCAGATAGGCCCGCAGCTCTCCGAATTCGCCGGACTCCGACTGATAGTTCCCCTCGGGATACATCCCGATCACGTTGTTTTCCGCGAAAAACCGCATGTTCCCGCGCAGCACCCGAAAATTCGGGAACGGCGCCACGTAGCTGCCAAAATTGGTGACGTAATCCCAGATATATACCCGGCCGCAGATCTTTCCCCACTCGGCAAGGTCGTGCCGGAACGCCGCATTTTCCGGGCAGGCGCTGTCGGACAGCGGGTGGGAGAAGCAGCATTCGATGGTACACAGGCGGATGATGACGTTGTCCCTGGGCCTGGTGAGCCTCGGAGCCTTCCGGGTATACTGGTAGGCCAGCGTTTCGACGGACACATCGGGATAGTCGGCCTCCCAGCCGGCCATGAGCATATCATAATCCCGGTTGCCGTCGGCGTCGAACAC